>NZ_BAAGZM010000210.1:0-6605 GCF_054778495.1 Hymenobacter agri | reverse complement strand
GGCGGCCCACGAAATTGGCACCGTGTGGGGCTCGCCCCAGGAATGCGTGCCGGGCGCCGACATCCTCATCCTGGCCGTGAAGCCGCAGGACTCGCCCGCGCTGTTTGCCGCGCTGCAGGGACTGGTGCAGCCGCAGCAGCTTGTGCTCAGCATCATGGCCGGCGTGCGGATTGATACGCTGCGCGCGGCCTTGGGCACGCCCAAAATCATTCGGGCCATGCCCAACCTGCCCGCCCAGATTGGCATGGGCATGACGGCCTTCACGAGCACCGACGAGGTGAGCCGCGCCGAGCTGGTGCAGGTGCAAAACCTGCTCAGCACCACCGGCAAAACGGTCTACGTTGAAACCGAAAGCGCCATCGATGCCAGCACGGCCATTTCGGGCAGCGGCCCGGCCTACGTGTACTACTGCATGGAAGCCCTGATGGCCGCTGCCGCCCAAATGGGTTTCAGCGGGGCCGAGGCCGAGCTGCTGGTGAGCCAAACGTTTCGCGGGGCCGTGGAGCTGTACTCGCAGTCGGGCCTGAGCTGCCAGGACTGGATTGCCCGCGTGGCCAGCAAGGGCGGCACCACCGAGGCGGCGCTGAGCGCATTCGGCGCGGGCGCGGTGCGCGAGGGCCTGATGGCCGGGGCTGGTGCGGCGCGCGACCGGGCTGAGGAGCTGGGCCGCTAGGCTCGGTGCATATCTTATTTCCGCCGGTTATTTGACTATGAAAAAATTTCTTTTCCCCCTGCTGTTCGCTGCCTTGGCCTACACGCCGGCCTAGGCCCAAACGGCCAAGCCGACCACCACCACTGCAGCGCCGACTCCCGTTTCGGCCAGTCACCGCCAGGCTGCCGAAGCGCTGCTGGCCCTTATTTACCCACCCGGTGCGTTCGACAAGCTGGTCGACCAGATGCTGGACGCGCAGCTGAAACAGCGCCCCGAAGCAGCCACATTCGAGCCCGAAATGCGCAAGTTTTTCGGCAAATACATGAGCTGGAACAGCCTAAAGGGCGATATGGTCGACATTTATAGCCGCAACTTCACAGAATCGGAGCTGCGCGATATTACCAAGTTTTACCAAACACCGGCCGGCCGCAAAATGTCGGCGGTGCTGCCGCAGCTCATGCAATCGGGCATGGAAGTCGGCCAGAAGCGTGTGCAGGAACATTTACCCGAACTGCAGGAAGCTATTAAAGCCAAAATGGAAGCGGAGAAAGGGAAATAATTTTGGCCATCTCGCGACTCAGAAAAAAACAGACCATCATGCTAAGCTTAGCGAAGTATGATGGCCTGTTTTTTCTGCCAGCGCTTGTTGCCGCTTCCCCTATTTTATGCTACCGAATACCCCGCAAAATCCTTCCGCAGCTGGGTCTTCAGCAGTTTCCCCGTGGCCGTGTGCGGCAGCGCATCCACGAACTCCACCGCGTCGGGCTCCCAGAACTTGGCCACTTTGCCGCTGAAGAAGCTCAGCATCTCCTCGCGGCTCACGTCCATGCCGGGGCGGCGCACTACCAGCAGCAGCGGCCGCTCGCTCCACCTGGCGCTGGGCACGCCAATGACGGCGGCCTCGGCCACGGCGGGGTGCGCCACGGCCAGGTTTTCGAGGTCGATGCTGGAAATCCACTCGCCGCCCGACTTGATGACGTCCTTCGAGCGGTCGGTGATTTGCATGAAGCCATCGGGGTCGATGGTGGCCACATCGCCGGTGCGAAACCAGCCGTCGGCGGTGAGCTCGCCGGGCGTGGGCGTGCGGAAGTAGTCGCGCACCACCCAGGGCCCGCGCACCAGCAGGTCGCCGAAAGCCACGCCGTCGTGCGGCAGCTCCTGGCCGTCGTCGCCCACAATCTTCATATCGACGCCGAACACGGCCCGGCCCTGCTTGGCCAGAATGGCAGCTTTCTCCTCAGCGGGCAGGTTTTGCTGATTGGCCTTCAGGCGGCTGCCGGTGCCCAGCGGGCTGGTTTCCGTCATGCCCCAGGCGTGGGTAATGGTCACATTCAGCTCATCTACAAATGCCTTCATCAAAGCCGGCGGGCACGAACTGCCGCCCACCACCGTGCGCCGCAGCGTGCGGAACTGCCGGTGCCCCTCGCGCATAAACTGTAGCAGCGCCAGCCAGATGGTGGGCACGCCGGCCGAGAACGTGACGCCCTCGGTTTCCATCAGCTCATACAAGCTGGCGCTGTCCATGCCCGCGCCGGGCAGTACCAGCTTCGAGCCGTTGAGCGGCGCGGCGTAGGGCAGACCCCAGGCGTTGACGTGGAACATAGGCACCACGGGCATGATTACGTCGGCTGACGAGCAGCCCAATGAGTCGGGCAGCGAGATGCCGTAGGCGTGCAGCAGCGTGGAGCGGTGCGAGTAGAGCACGCCCTTGGGCTGGTCGGTGGTGCCCGAGGTGTAGCACAGCGAGCAGGCCGTGTTTTCGTCGAAGCTCGGCCACTGGTAGCCGCCGGGCTGGGCCGCCAGCAGGTCTTCGTAGCTGCACAGCCCGGGCATGGCCGACTGCGCGGGCAGGTGCTCGGGGCCAGCCATTAGCACCCATTTCTCGACGGTGGGGCACACCGGGGCCAGCCGCTCGACGAGCGGCAGGAAGGTGAGGTCGAAGAACAGCAGCCGGTCTTCGGCGTGGTTGATGATGTAGACGAGCTGCTCCGGGAACAGGCGCGGGTTGATGGTATGGCACACCGCCCCGATGCCGGCCACGCCGTAGTACAGCTCGAAGTGGCGGTGCGTGTTCCAGGCCAGCGTGCCTACCCGGTCACCGTTTTCGATGCCCAGCGCCAGCAGGGCCTGCGCCAACTGCTGGCTGCGCTGGTTGGCGGCGGCATAGGTGTAGCGGTGAATGCCGCCCTCGGGCAGGCGGCTCACAATTTCAGTATCGGAATGCCACTTGGCGGCGTGCTCGATTATCGAAGCCACGCGCAGGGGCTCGGCCATCATCAGTCCTTGCATAATACGGCGGGGTGGGAACGTGTGTAGGGCTGTAAGGTAGCAGATGGCGGCGCATTTCCGCAAAGCACTGCTGCCGGCAATTTGTGCATGCTGCAACTTCTATAATTAAAATAAATATATTTTATATAATATATTAACTTTGTTCTACTTCTGAATCGCAGGAGCTCGGTTGTGCAAGCTGTTCAGGGTACCACGAGTAGCCTGCGCCCGGTTTATATTCTCCCTTACCCTTTTTTCGCTATGAGGTACGCTGACCACCGACACTCGCTGTTCACCCGTCCGTCGCGGCTTGCGGCGCTTGTTCCTCGTTTCGGCCTGCTGCTGAGCCTTATTTGCTCGCTGCTGCTGGCTGCTTCCTCCCCTGCCCTGGCCACTCACTACCGCTACGGCAGCCTGACGTGGCAAACCGTGGCGAGCGACCCCACCGGCCGCACCATCAAGTTCAAGGTCAGCCAAGCCTTTCGGGAAGATTTCCCCTGGCCGGGCGGCCCGCCCAGCGTGGGCGACACCGAAAACACCGGCAGTTTATTATTCGGCGATTCGGGCGGCGCGCCCATCAACCTGGTCATTACCTCGGTAAATCTGGTCGACAATTCTTTCTACGGCGAGGTTGAGATTACCCATACCTACGCCAGCACTGGCTCGTTCACGGCCTCCTTCACCGGTGGCAACCGCCTGAGCCCACCGCTGCAAAACAACGCCGACCAATCGTGGTACGTGAGCACCGACGTAACGACGGGCACCACCAACAACTCGCCCATTTCGACCCTGCCCGCCGTGGTGAACCTGGCCGTGGGCCAGCCGGCCGCCACCTTCACGGTGCCCGGCTCCGACGCCCAGCCGCTCACCTACTCGCTGGTATCCAGCGGCAGCCTGCCCGTGCCGTTCACCAACGCGCCCGGCCTGAGCATCACCCCGGCCGGGGTGGCCACGTTCTCGACGGTGGGCAAAACGGTGAGCAACTTTTACAACGCCATCGTGCGCATTTCCGACGGCTCGACCAGTATTATGGTCGACTTCCTCATCCGCATCGTGGGTGCCTCGGCCAGCCCGGTGTTCGACTATGGCCCCACGCCGGCCAACAACAGCACCATTCAGGTAGTAGCGGGCCACCCCGTGTCGTTTGGAGTACAGGCCCACGACCCCGACGCGGGCGACGTCGTAAGCCTGGCGGGCAGCGGCCTGCCGCTGGGCTCGGCGTTTGCGCTGCCCACGCCGGCCAACCCGGTGAGCAGCACCTTCAGCTGGACGCCGGGCGTGGCCGATGTGGGGCCGCACGTACTCAGCTTCACGGCCCAAGACCCGGTAGGAGTGCAGGCCATCACGGCCGTCACGCTCGACGTTATTCTCTGTAACCTGAGCCTGAGCGCCAGCAGCACCGACGTGCGCTGCAACGGCGGCCGCGACGGCGCCATCGACCTGACCATCAGCGGCGGCACCGCCCCGCTCAGCATTGCCTGGACCGGCCCCGGCGGCTTCGCGGCATCGACCGAAGACCTGAGCGGGCTGAGCGCCGGCACTTACACCGTGGTGGTGACCGATGCCAACAATTGCAGTGAAACCACGCAGGTAACGCTGAGCGAGCCGGCCCCGCTGCCCGCCCCCACCATCACGCCTACGGCCACCAGTACGGTGTACACGGGTGGGCCAGTTACGACCATTTTTCTGGGCTACGGGCCGCAGAGCGTGAGCCTGACCGCCTCGGGCGTGACGGGCACCTACACCTGGAGCCCGGCCGCCGGCCTCAACAGCACCAGCGGCGCCACGGTTACGGCCTCGCCCACCGCTACCACCACTTACACCGTGACCGGCACCACGGCGGCGGGCTGCACGGCTTCGGCCAGCATTACCATTGCGTTGGTGGATGTGCGCTGCGGCAATAAAAACGACAAAGTGCTGGTGTGCCACAACGGCCACGAAATCTGCATTGCGCCCAGCGCCGTGCCCGCCCACCTCACCACGCCCAGCCACTCCGATGTGCTGGGAGCCTGCCCGGCAGCCGCCCGCGCCGGCCTGAACGCCCCGCAGAGCGAGCCCATCAGCCTGGAAGCCTACCCGAACCCGGCCGGCGACCAGGCCACCGTCCTGTTCCGGAGCATGCAGCCGACTACCGTGGCCGTAGAAGTGTACAACTACCTCGGCGCGCGGGTGGCCACGCTTTTTGCGGGCGAAGCCCAGGCCGGCCAGCAATATGCGCTGCCGCTGAATAGCCGCGGCCTAGCCAATGGCCTCTACTACTGCCGCCTGGCCGCCAACGGCGCGGTAAAAACCACCACCCTGATGATAACCAGGTAGCGGCGCAGCTTCAGCGTGGCAGCGAGGGCCGGGCGGTTGTCCGGCCCTCGTTTGCGTTTGTAGTAGTGCAGAAGCTAAAAGGCAGAGTACCCCGAATTTTCAATTCGGAGTACTCTGCCTTTCACATTTATCAGCCGTTACCGCGCCGCCTCAATGGCCAACTGCAGCAAGGAGCTGCGCACGCTCAAATCGCCCAGCTTATTGTTGCGGCGCGTGGGGTGCACGCGGTTGGTAAGCAGCACCACCACCAGGTCCTTCTCGGGCTCGACCCAGAAATAGGTGCCAGTGAAACCGGTGTGGCCGTAGCTGCGCTGCGAAGCACTTTTGGCCGAGTTCACCGTGGGGTTGGCGGCCGGGCGGTCGAAGGCCAGGGCGCGGCGGTTGTCGGGGCAGAATTGGCAGCTGGTCCACTCATTCAGCACGGCTTTGTCGAAGAGCTGCTGGCCGCCGTAGCGGCCGCCCCAGGCGTAGGTCTGGGCTAGCTTGGCCACGTCGTTGGCATCGCCGAAGAGGCCGGCATGGCCCGAGAGGCCGCCCAGCAGAGCCGCGCCTTCGTCGTGCACAGTGCCGTGCAGCAGCTGCTTGCGGAAGGCCGAGTCGACTTCGGTGGGCACGATGCGCCGGAGCGGGAAGCGGTTGATGGGCCGGAAGCCCAGCGTGGTGGCGCCCAGCGGCCGGTACACTTCCTTCTGCAGATAAGCATCGAGGGGCAGCCCGGTGCGGGCCTTCACCAGCTCGGGGTAGAGAATGAACGACAAGTCGGAGTACACGTAGCCCGGCTTCTCGTTCAACGGCGACTCGCCTATTTCCTTATAAATGCGGGCCGGCAAATCCTTGCGCGCCCACAACCCGGCCGCCACCGGCAGCGGGAACCGGGCCGACGAATCGGCGCGGAAGTAGCGGCGGCGCATCTCGCCATTATTCTTCCGCAACTCCTGCCAGAACGGAATCCACGCCTTCAGACGGGCCTGGTGGGCCAGCACATCGCGCATCTTCAAATTGGCCTTGTTGGTACCGCGCAGGAAGGGGAAGTAGTTACCCAGCGCGCTGTCGGGGCTGAATTTGTGTTCGCCTTCCAGCCGCATCAGCGCCGGCGTGGCCGCGAGTAGCTTGGTCATCGAGGCCAGGTCGTACAGGTCGTCGTTCTGCACCGGGCGCGGCGTGGTTAGTGCGGTAGATGTTGATGATGCGGGAGATGTGGAAACAGTTTTTCCTTTCTGCTTTTTCACATCTCCCACATTTTTCTCATCCAGCACATTATTAAAGCCCGCATACGTCTGGTTGCCGTAGCTTTTGCGCAGCACCACCGTGCCGCGGCGGGCAATGAGCACCTGCGCGCCGGGGAACGCCTGCGCCGCCAGCGCCCGGC
>NZ_BAAGZM010000209.1:0-6621 GCF_054778495.1 Hymenobacter agri | reverse complement strand
GGCCGGCCGCTCGCGCAGGGCCAGGCGAGCCGAAAGCGGCACCGCATCGGGGGCCAGGAGTGGGGTGGGGAGCGAAACGAAATCGGGCATGAGAGCGGGTGGGATGCGTTGGCCTTAAACGCAAACCATTGCCCGACCGCCGGGTTTGCCGGCCGGTTGCCCAATGCGTCCTTTAATATACCGGAAAAGTTGGGTCGACGCGCAGCGCCCAGGCATCGTCGCCGCCGCACAGGTTCAGCACGTTGGTGCGGCCCAGACGCTGGCGCAGGTAGCCGGCCGCGTGGGCTGAGCGCACGCCGTGGTGGCAGATGACGACTACCGGCCCGTCGGTGCGGATTTCGGCCGCCCGGCGCGGTAGCTCATCGAGCGGAATAAGCTGGCTGCCGGGCAGGTGGCAGTACTCGAATTCCATCTCCTCGCGCACGTCGATGAGCTGGAGGTCGTCGCCGGCCTGCAGGCGGCGGTGCAGGTCTTCGGGCGTAAGGTCGAGGGGTTCGGAGGACATGCGAGGGCGTTGAAATCCCAAAATTAGGGGCGGCCGGCGCTACCTTGCGGCATTCATCAGCAGTGCGCCTTCGTGAGTGTGTTTTTGACGTTTGATATGGCCGGCGCCTTTGCCCGATACTGGCAGGCCACCCCCCGACTCGAAATCGCGGCCGTCGTAACCGGGTTTGCCTGCGTGTGGCTGGCCGCACGCGAGTCCATCTGGAATTTCCCGGTGGCTATTGTGAGCTGTGTGTTATATGCGATATTGTTTTGGCAAACAAAGTTTTATGCTGATTTTGGCTTGCAGGGCTTTTTTATCGCACTGAGTTTTTACGGTTGGTACAAGTGGCTTTATGGTGACCGTGACGAATCGGTGTTGGGGATAACACGCACTACCGGACGCGAATGGCTAATTTCTACCGCTTTTGTTGGGCTGTTCACGTTGGGTTTTGGCTACTATTTGCACGCGCACACCGATGCTGCCTTGCCACACATCGATAGTTTTACCACGGCTGGCAGCCTAGTCGCCCAATACCTGCTTACCCGCAAGCGCGTCGAAAACTGGCTGCTCTGGCTGTTTGTCGATTTGATATACGTACCCATGTACTGGAACAAGGGGTTATATATCAGTAGTCTACTCTACTTTCTATACCTGGCCCTGGCGGCTTATGGCTACTGGCAGTGGCGGCGCGAGCTGCGGGCCACGC
This sequence comes from Hymenobacter agri, assembly GCF_054778495.1. Taxonomy (NCBI): domain Bacteria; kingdom Pseudomonadati; phylum Bacteroidota; class Cytophagia; order Cytophagales; family Hymenobacteraceae; genus Hymenobacter; species Hymenobacter agri. The sequence goes on along the minus strand of NZ_BAAGZM010000209.1, from coordinate 5,428 downwards.
CCGTAGCGCCAGCTGCTAACTGACCGTACCCCGGCCAGCCCGGCCGGCTCCATCCTTCCCTTCCGCAACTGTCTTTTCACGAGTCATTCCCCCCGTATCTCTGTTGCTGCGTGTTTCTCTGACTGGCCCCGAATCGACGGGCAAATCGACGTTGGCGGCCCAGCTGGCGGCGCATTACGGCACCACCTTCGCCCCCGAGTTTGCCCGCGAGTACCTGGCCGATTCCGGCCCGCACTACTCGCCCGAAGACCTCGAAGAAATAGCCCGCGGCCAGCTCGCCGCCGAAGCCGCCGCCGTGGCCGAAGCCGAGGCCAAAGGCTACCGCGTGGTGTTTTTCGACAGTGACCTGCTGGTGATTAAAATCTGGTTCGAGCACTCCTTCGGCACCTGCCCCGAATGGATTCTGCAAGCCGTGGCCCGCCAGCACTACGACCTGGTGCTACTCATGGGCGTGGATATGCCCTGGCAGCCCGACCCGCTGCGCGAGCATCCCCACCTGCGCCAGCATTTCTACGACCTCTACCAGCGCGAGCTGCGCGAGCAGATGTCGAACTTTGCCGAAATAGCCGGCGACTACACCCGCCGGTTCAGCCACGCCTGCTTTCTGGTGGATGAACTGCTGCAAACCGCCGCTCAGCCTCCCGTACCTCTGATGGAAGAACCCCGCGCCCCTTACCGCCCCGCGTCCTACACGCTCACCACGCCCGAATGCCGGGCCACGTTCAGCCCGCACGGAGCCGAGCTTATCAGCCTCGTCGGCACCGCCGACAACCTCGAATACCTCTGGTCGGGCGACCCGGCCGTGTGGGGACGGCACGCGCCGGTGCTGTTTCCGCTGGTGGGGCGCCTGCCCGGCGATGTCTACCACTACCAGGGCCGCGACTACCGCCTGCCCCAGCACGGTTTCGCCCGCGACCAAGAGTTTGCCGTGCTGCGCCAAACGGCTACTGAGCTGGTGTTTCGGCTGCAGCACGATGAAAGCACCCGCGCCGTGTTTCCGTTTGCCTTCGAACTCCTTATTACCTATACACTGCGGGGCGCGCAGCTGAGCGTGCGCTGGGATGTGCGCAACCCGGCGACCGACCAGCCGCTGCTGTTCAGCATTGGGGCGCACCCGGCCGTGCGCTGCCCACTGCTGCCCGGCGAGCAGTTCGAAGATTATTACTTCGCCTTCGACCACCCCGTGACACTCGACCGGCATCTGCTGGCCGGTGGCCTACTCACCGGCGACACGGCCCGCGTGCTCACCCACGGCCAAGAGCTGCCGCTGAGCTATGAGCTGTTTGCCGACGACGCGCTGGTGTTCAAGCACTACGATTTCTCGCGGCTCACGCTGCGCTCGCGCAAGTCGGCGCGCTTCGTGCGCTTTCAGTTCGACGGTTTCCCTTACCTCGGCCTTTGGACCAAAGGACCCGGCGCCAACTTTGTGTGCGTCGAGCCCTGGTACGGCGTGGCCAGCCCGGCTGGCGAGCCCGGCGAGCTCAGCGAGAAGGAAGGCATTCTGACGCTGGCCCCCGGGCAGTCGTTCTCCGCCACGTATTCGATGGAAATCGGCTGAGAAAACCGGGTAAAGCAGAACGTCATGCTGAGCTTGTCGAAGCATCTCTACTGCGCAACGTATTTAGTTACTGCGGCGATAGAGATGCTTCGACAAGCTCAGCATGACGTTCTGCTGACGTTTCGTTGACGTTTATTCTTCCTAAATCTCCACTCTCCGGCGGTTATACTCGGGTTCCCAGTCGTTGATGGGGCGCGAGATGCCGGGGGGCAGGTCGAGGTCGGGCAGGCCGGGGTCGTGGGGTTCGCCGCCGTCGTCGTCGCCATCGGTGGGCGGGGGTGGGGGCACTACGCGCCGGCGCCGCCCGGGCATCACCAGCACAAACAGAAAGAAGGCGCAGAAAGCGGCGGCGTACACTAAGCTGAACATGGCGGAGGCGGCTAAAACGGTGCTGGCCTGTGAACGTAGGCCCCCGGCCCGGCGTTGCGCCGGCCGACGTCCCTAAATTAACTGACAGTCAGGAAACCGGCAAGCGGGCCGCAGGTTTGGGGTGGTCAATTTTAGCACAAACTGCGGTACGGAGGCCGGCGTAGCCTTACCTTTGCGGCATGTTTAGGGGTGCTGATGTTGTGCACGACATCGGCTGAGATGATACCCATCGAACCTGAACCGGGTAATGCCGGCGAAGGGAATAAACAATCCGCGGACGTTTCCGCTGCCGCTCCGACCCCTGGGGCGACGGCGCGTTCCATTTTTTACCCGTTTCTTTTTTGAAAACTGTACACTTCGCGGCTGCTGTCCTGCTGGGCCTGGCGGCTGCTCCGGCGTGGGCACAAAGCCCCGCGCCCGCTGGCCCCGTACCGGCCGATACGGCCATTGCCCGTCGCATCGTCACGCCCGAAGCCCTCGTGACGGCCTCGCGCGCCAACGACCGCACCGCCACTGCCTACACCAACCTGAGCAAAAAGGAGCTGGCCAAGCAAAACTTCGGGCAGGACCTGCCCTACCTGCTCAACCAGACGCCCTCGGTGGTGGTGAACTCCGACGCCGGGGCGGGCGTGGGCTACACTGACATCCGCATTCGCGGCACGAGCAACACGGGCATCAACACCACCATCAACGGCGTGCCGCTGAACGACCCGGAGTCGCACGGCGCGTTCCTGATTAACCTGCCGGACCTGGCTTCGTCCATCAACTCGCTGCAGATTCAGCGCGGGGTGGGCACCAGCCAGAACGGCGGCGCGGCCTTCGGGGCCAGCCTCAACATCAGTACCCTCGACAACCGCCGCGAGGCCTACGCCGAAACCCAGAACACCTACGGCTCCTACCAGACCTGGAAGAACAACGTGTCGTTCGGCACGGGCCTGATTAACGGGCACTTTACAGTGGACGGCCGCTTGTCGCGCATTGCCTCGGATGGCTACATGAACCGGGCGGCTTCCGATTTGAAATCGTACTACTTCGCCGCCGGCTACCAGGCCAAGAACACGCTGCTGAAATTCATCACCTTCTCGGGCCGCGAAAAAACCTACCAGGCCTGGAACGGCGTGCCCGAGCCGGCCATCACCGGCAACCGCGCCCTGCTCCAAACCTACGTCGACAACGGTGAGCTGAGCCCGGCCGACGCGGCCCGCGTGCTACAGGAAGGCCGCCGCTACAGCTACTACACCTACGACAACCAGACCGACAACTACCAGCAGAACCACTACCAGCTGCACCTTTCGCAGGCCCTGGGCAGCAGCTGGAACCTGGCGGCGGCGCTGCACCTCACGCGCGGCTTCGGCTACTATGAAAGCTTCCGCACGGGCCGCAAGTTCGCGAACTACGGCCTGCCCAACGTGATTATCGGCGGCGACACCCTGCGGCGCACCGACTTGGTCGACCGCAAGTGGTTGAATAATACCTTCTATGGCGGCACGCTGGCCCTGAACTACCAGCCCGCCAGCGGCAAGCTGCAAGCCACTGTCGGGGGCGCCTGGAACCGCTACGACGGCGACCACTACGGCGAAATCATCTGGGCGCGCTACGCCTCGACGAGCTTCCTGAACCAGCGCTACTACTTCAACAATGCCGTGAAAACCGACTACAACGCCTACGCCCGCGCCACCTGGCAGGTGGCGCCGGTGCTGGGCATTTACGGCGACGTGCAGGTGCGCCACATCGAGTACCGCATCGACGGCGTGGAGCAGGGCAACCAGGACGTGACGACGCGCGCCAACTACACCTTCTTCAACCCCAAGGCCGGCGCCACGCTCAGCCTGGGCTATGGGCAGCAGCTCTACGGCAGCTTTGCCGTGGGCCAGCGCGAGCCCGTGCGCTCCGACTTCACCGACCGGCCCGTGGGCGACCAATCGGCCAAAGCCGAGCGCCTCGAAGATTTCGAAGGTGGCTACCGCCTGAACCGCACCGACATGGGCCTGCTGGGCCCGAACGGCGCGCTGCGCATTGAGGCCAACGCCTTCTACATGAACTACAAAAACCAGCTGGTGGCTACCGGCCAGCTCAACGACGTGGGCACGGCCCTGCGCACCAACGTGGCCCGCAGCTACCGCCGCGGCGTGGAGCTGAGCGGCTTCGTGTCGGCCAACGATAAAATCAGCCTCAGCACCACGTACACCTTCAGCCAGAACCGAATTCTGGACTACCAGGACGTGACGTATGATGCCAACTACGCGCCCGTGCTGGCCGCGGCGCGCACGTCCACCATTTCCTATTCGCCCGGCTTTGTGTCGGCCCACACACTCGAAGGGCAGCCTGTGAAGGGCCTGCGTCTGGCGCTGCTGTTCAAAACCGTGAGCCGCCAGTACCTCGACAACTCCGAGAACGCCAACCGCAGCCTCGACCCGTACAAAACGCTTGATTTCCGCCTGCGCTATGCTATTCATCCGGCTTTTATGAAGGAGATTGAGCTGGGCCTGTTGGTGAACAACCTGCTGAACCGCGAATATTCGGCCAACGGCTACACGTACAGCTACATCGGGGCCAGCGGCAATCAGGAAACCTTCAACTGGTTCTACCCGCAGGCTACGCGCAACTACCTGGCCTCGGTGGGGCTGAAGTTTTAAGTTAACTGCCCAAGGCTTTCGGGCCAGACGCGCCCTGTGGCAGCTGCCGCAGGGCGCGTCTGTTTTAGCCGGGCTGCTGCTGCAGCCAGCGCCGGGCTTCATCCTCGGCGTCGAAGGACCGGTATACCAACGGCAGCCCCTGCACCGCGGTCGTGATGAAGGCCGTGGCCAGCCGGGCCAGCACATTGGTCGATACCACAACGGCCCCGTAGCGGTAGCCGCCCAGTACGGCCCGGGGCATCCACTCGCGGGTTATCCACTGCTGCTCTTCGGGAGTGAACGGAACCATGCGCGTCTGGTCGACGAGGATACGGCTCAGGCCAAACTGCCGCAGGGCGCGCAGCATGTTCTCGAAAACGGCCTGGGTAGCCGGCAGCGTGCGTTGGTGGCTACCCCAGGTGGTGCGCAAAAAGCCGTCGGGGTCCTTTCGTACTTCCCCCGCACGGTTCTCAAAATACAAGCCGGGCAACGTGGGCGTCATGGCCGCAAAGGTACGGCCGAGGTTGCGCCTGCCCCGTACGCTGCCCGCCAGAACGCCGCATAATCTTTCGGGCCCGGCCCGGTGGCTACTGCTGGTGGTACCCTGCCCCACCGCAACGGCCCGGCGGCTAAGTCTTTCCTGGCATTGCCTGGGTGGGCCGTCGGGCCGTGAGGAGGTGGGCGGGTAGCTTCGCTGCCCAAACCCCCGTATACTGCTCCCATGATTCCGCTTATCACCCAAACTCCCCGCCTCCAGATTCTGGCCGCCAGCCGCGCGCTGCTCACCGCCGAGCTGCAAAAACCCCAATACTTCCCCGTGCTGCTCGGGGCCGCGCTGCCCGCCGATTGGAGCTCGGCCCAGGCGCCGCACCCCGAGTTGGCGCAC
>NZ_BAAGZM010000208.1:0-6625 GCF_054778495.1 Hymenobacter agri | reverse complement strand
GCGGCTACCGCCTCACCCGCACGCCCGGCGGCTCCTACGGGCGCGGCGCCGAAAACCTGTTCTTCTACACCGAGCTGCACAATGCCCCGGTCGGTCCGGCTCTGCGCGTGCATTACCACCTCACCACCCCCGACGGCTCGGCCGCCGATGCCGATGGCGAGCTCACGCCCCAGAGCGGCCGCCCCACCACTGTAGTGGGTCAGCTTCCCTTCGGGCCGCTGCCCGATGGCCCTTTCACGCTTTTTATTGAGATATATGGCGGACCGGGTAATAAGAAGCTCATCGCCGGCCACCGCGCTATTGGCCTGCGCAACGAAGCCGACTACGCGCCCGCCGGTGCCCCCGCCCCCCGCTAAGTATGGTCACCAAAGAAACTGCCGGCCGGCCCTATGCTTGGTACTTCGAGCCGCTGCGCTGGCTGCTACTGGGGCTGGCGCATCTGCCGCTGGCGGTGCTGTACCTGTTTGCTGAAGTTATCTATTTTCTGCTGGCCTACGTGGTGCGCTACCGTTGGCGCGTGGTGCAGGAAAACCTGCGCAACTCTTTCCCGGAGAAAGCGCCGGCCGAAATTGAGCGCATCGGCAAAGCGTTTTATCGCCATTTTGCGCAGGTCATCATTGAGATTCTGAAGCTGGCTGCCATTTCGCCCGCCGAACTGCGGCAGCGCATGCGCTTCACGAACCCCGAGCTGATGACGCGCCATTTTGCTGACAAACGGCTGGTACTGTCGCTGGGCTCGCACATGGGTAATTGGGAATGGATACTGAGCGGCGCGGCACTGGAATTTCCCGGCCGGGCCGCCGGCGTGTATAAACCCTTGAACAACCTGTTCTTTGAAAGCTTCATGCGCCGCCTGCGCACCCGCCTAGAGGCCGATGCCGTGCCCATGCTGGCCACCCTGCGCTACCTGGTGGCCCACCGCGGCGAGGGCCGCACCCTGAGCCTGCTCACCGACCAGGCCGCCGGCCCCGAAGACCGCCCGTATTGGACCGACTTCCTGCACCAAGACACCAGCTTCTACACCAGCGCCGACCGCCTGGCGGCCCAACTCGACTGCGCCGTGCTCTACGTGGGCATCCGCCGCGTGCGCCGCGGCTACTACGAAGTCACTTTCACCGAGCTGCCCGATGGCCGCGTGGCGAAAGTGGCCGCGACCGGCATCTTCCCCGTCACTGAAGCCTTCGCCCGGCAGCTGGAGAAGGACATGCGCGCCTCGCCCGAGCAGTATCTGTGGACGCATAGAAGGTGGAAGCACCAGCGCAACCTCACTCCCTGACCCTCTCTCCCGCGGAGAGAGGCACCGCACTTGCTCCTTGCAAAAGCCGCTACAAAAAAACAAAGAGCCTGCTGAAAAGCAGGCTCTTTGTTTTTACCCAAGTCATTAGCGCCGAACTGGTGCCCCCTCTTTTTTGGAGAGGGGGTGAGGTTGAACGCCTATAAGTACTGCTCAATGTCGCCGGCGCCGTCGCGGATAATGTCAAAGTCGTCGTTGGTGCAGTCTACGATGGTGCTTGGGGTATTGCCGCCGAAGCCGCCGTCAATCACGAGGTCCACGAGCAGGCGGTACTTTTCGTAAATCAGGTCCGGGTCGGTTACGTATTCTTCAAGGGTTTCCTCGCTCTCGCGCACCGAGGTGCTCACGATGGGGTTGCCCAGCTCCTTCACCAGCTGGCGAATAATCTGGTTATCGGGCACGCGAATACCCACCTGCTTGCGCTTGGTGCCGCCGAAGCGCGGCGCGTTGGCGCTGGCTTCAAAGAGGAAGGTGAACGGACCGGGCAACGCCTTTTTAATAACCTTATAAGTGGCCGTGTTAATGCCGTGGGCGTAGTCGCTGATGTGCGACAGGTCGTAGCAGATGAAGCTCAGGTTGGCTTTTTCGGGGTTGATGCCTTTGATGCGGCACACGCGCTCCACGGCCTTGGCGTTGGTCACGTCGCAGCCAATGCCATACACGGTATCGGTGGGGTAAATAATAACTCCGCCCTTGCGCAGAACCTCAACGGCTTGCTGAATGCGATTTTGGGGCGGATTCTCGGGGTGAATGCGGAGCAGGGTGGCGGGCATAGATAAACGAAGAATAAATGTGAAACGGGCCGGGTGATAGCCGCCGCGCGCCGGCAAAAACCGGCCTGGCGGCCCGGCGGGGCCAAAGGCGCGGGAAAGGTACTACCTCCGGCCGAAACGTGCCAACTTGGCCGCGCCGCGCGGGCAGCCGTGGCAAGGGCTTCGTACTTTTGACGCCGCTCCCTTGACTCCTGCTTTATTACCATGGCCAAACCCGCCCAAAAGTCCATTCTCGAACGTCGTGACGATGCCCTCAAACGCCGCAAGCGCTGGGGCACGGTGAGTGTTGTGTTCACGCTCGCGCTGGTATGCTTCTCCTATTATTTCTACCAGGTGTTCTTCACCGCCAACATCGAAACCAAGGGCAAACCCACCTACGTGGTGATTCCGCGCGGGGCCGACTGGAAAACCGCCCTCAATACCATCGACAAAACCGGGGCCGTGGTCGACAAGCTCTCGCTGCACTTCGTGGCCCGGCTGATGAAGTATGACAAGCCCGGCGCCGTGAAGCCCGGCAACTACGAGCTGAAAGACGGCTTCACCAACCGCCAGCTTATCAACGTGCTCAAGAGCGGTGCGCAGTCGCCCGTGAAGCTCACCTTCAACACCGTGCGCCTGCGTAATGAATTAGTAACCAAGCTGGCCAGCCAGGTCGACGTGCCCGCCGCCCGCCTCGACTCGCTGCTGCGCGACCCGGCCTACACCAAAAGCCTGGGCTTCGACACCACCACGGTGCTCACCATGTTCATCCCGAACACCTACGACGTGTACTGGAATACCTCGGCCAAGCGCCTCATGCAGCGCCTGAAAACGTCATACGAGCAGTTCTGGACGCCCGCCCGCGATGCCGAGCGCGAAAAGCTGCACCTCACCCGCGCCCAGGTGAGCACCCTGGCCAGCATCGTAGAGGCCGAGCAGCAGCAGCACGCCGACGAGCGCCCGCGCATTGCCGGCGTCTACCTCAACCGCCTGCGTAAAGGCATGAAGCTGCAGGCCGACCCCACCGTGGTGTACGCCAACCACGACTTCACCATCAAGCGCGTGCTGAACGTGCACCTGCAAAAAGACTCCCCCTACAACACCTATAAGTACGCCGGCCTGCCGCCCGGCCCCATCAACCTGCCCAGCATCGCCAGCATCGACGCCGTACTGAAACCCGAAAGCAACAACTACCTCTACTTCTGCGCCAAGGAAGATTTTAGCGGCTACCACGCCTTCGCCACCAACGAAGCCGAGCACATTGCCAACGCCCGCCGCTACCAGGCCGCGCTGAACCGGGCGGGGATTAAGTAATTACTTGTCATCCTGAGCGGAACGAAGGACCTTATCGCGTCTGAACTGTTGCTAATACTGCATAGTAGTTCTGACGTGATAAGGTCCTTCGCTCCACTCAGGATGACAGACAAAACGAACCGAAGCCCATGTACACCTCCGACATCCAAATCCGCGTGCGCTACGCCGAAACCGACCAGATGGGCTACGTCTATCACGGCAACTACGCGGCGTATTTCGAAGTCGCCCGCACCGAGGCGTTTCGCAAGCTCGGCATCAGCTACAAAGACATGGAAGCCAGCGGCGTGGGCATGCCGGTAGGTGAGCTGCGCACCAAGTTCCGCCGTCCGGCCCGCTACGACGACCTGCTCACCGTGCGCCTGCTGCTGCGCCAGCCGCCCGAAGGCGCCCGCGTGCTGTTCGAGTATGAGATTTATAATGAGGCCGGCCAACTACTTACCGAGGGCCACACCCTCATGGTGTTTGTGAAAACCGATACCGGCCGGCCCGTGGCCATGCCCGCCAACATTCAGGAGCGCCTGCTGCCGTATTTTAGCGAAGACGAATTCGACAGCCCCGTGCTGCCCACGCCCGGCGCCATTCCGCCCGACGCGCCAGCGCCGGCGGCATTCCGGAAATAAAGTGTTAAGTTTTGAATGTTGAGGGTTGAGTTTTCTAAGCGGCCAAACCATTCAAAGCTCAACCCTCAAAACACAACCCTTTAAGCGTGAAAGCTCCCGCCGCCATTCGCCGAGCCCGCCTGCCCGATGTGCGCCAGCAGCGCCACTACCGGCGGCTGATTGTGGGCCTCAAGCGCCTGCGCGTGGGCAATGGCGGTGCCTCGCTCTACGACATTCTCGCCCGCATCCTGCACGAGTTGCGGCTCGACTCGCTCGAAAAGCGCGCCGCCTACATGGCCTTCAACCTGACGGTGGCCCTGTTTCCGACCATCATTTTCCTGTTCACGCTCATTCCGTACATTCCCGTTCCGAATCTGAACGTGGACATTCTGCAGTTTCTGGGCGACTTCATGCCGCGCGAGCTCTACGCCGCCACGGCCGGTACCATCGAGGACATCGTGAACATTCCGCACGGCGGCCTGCTCTCGTTCGGTTTCGTCACGGCCCTGGTGCTCAGCTCCAACGGCATCATGGCCCTGCTCGATGCCTTCGAGAAGAAGTACCCGTGGTTCAAGCACCGTAGCTACCTGCGTAAGCGCATGATTGCCACCGTACTCACCTTCGTGCTGGCCCTGATTCTGCTGCTGGCTATTGCGGGTATCTTCTTCGGTACCTACATCATCGATGCGCTGGTGTTCTATGAGATTGTGCCCGAGCGGTTCACCGACCTCGTGATTACGTTGGTGCGCTACGGCTCGCTGCTGGGGCTTTTTTTGAGCACTACCTGCGTGATTTACTACTTCGTGCCGCCCGTGCACGACAAGTGGCCGTTGGTGTCGGCCGGGGCCATTGTGGCCACGCTGCTTATCTTTCTGGTGTCGTTTCTGTTTACGCTTTACGTGCGTATTTTCGATTCCTACAACCACTTCTACGGCTCCATTGGGGCGCTGGTGGGTTTTATGGTGTGGCTGGAATTTGTGTGCATGACGCTCATCATCGGCTTCGAAGTGAATGTGAGCATGGATGCCATCACCGGGCGGCGCCGCCAGATGATGCGTGAGCAATTAGGCGTCCAGCGCGTCATCAGCGTCGAAAAATGATATTCTGATTTTCAGGCCACTAGCAAAAAGTTAGAAATTTTTTCAGGACAAGCGTTTTTTACTTCAGATTCCTTTTTACTTTTGCACTCCCCAATCACTCGGGGGCCTGTATAGAGAGGTGGCAGAGTGGTCGAATGCGACGGTTTCGAAAACCGTTATACCGGCAACGGTATCGGGGGTTCGAATCCCCCCTTCTCTACAAAAGGCTTTTTCTGCGCCGGAAAAAGCCTTTTTTGTTGCATAATTATCCTGCGCGACAATACAATTGACCCAGAGAGCTGGCAGAGTGGTCGATTGCGGCGGTCTTGAAAACCGTTGAGGGTTAAACCTCCGGGGGTTCGAATCCCTCGCTCTCTGCAACAAAAAAGCCCCGTTTCCATTCTGGAAACGGGGCTTTTTTGTTGCGGCTGGGGAATGTGATGCGGAGGGATTTAATATAGCTATTTATCTGGTAATAAGATTATTGCTGCAATGGCGGCTTACCTTTGTTCGCAGTTAAAAATCCTGCAAGTGAGGAGCCAGCTAAAATAAGCGAGGCTGCTGGGAAATACGTTTTACTTTATTGTTTGCATGGCTGATTTATACGTTGTTACGTCTCGTTTGACGATGCTGGTACTTTTGGTGCTGGGGCTGAGCCGCGCCGGCCATGCCCAGACAGGAGCCAGCTGGCAGGCTGCTTTGGCCAATAATTCGACCACTACTAGCGGCACCGCCACGGTGCTGGCCACGGCCGTAGGCGCTGCGGGGCAAGTGTACGTGGCCGGCTACATCACGGGGCAGGTGGGATTTGGGAACACGGTATTGGCGCCGGGCAACAGCCAGGATGCTTTCGTGGCGCGTTGGGAGCCTGTTTCCGGCACATGGGCCTGGGCGCTTGGCGCGGGCGGCACCAGCAGCGAGCAGGCCCTGGGGCTGGCCGTGAGCGGCAGTAAGATTTACGTGACGGGCATTACCACCAACTACGCGGTGGCCGGCGATGCCAACGGGGCCTACAACGTGCAGTTTGGCACGCACCCGCTGCCCGGCACCGGCACCAGCTACAACAACGACCTGTTTGTGGCTCGCATCACGGACACCGGCACGCCGCCCACCGACTGGGACTGGGCCATGCAGGCTGGCGGCACCAGCGAAGACCTGGGCACGGCCGTGGCCGTGAGCGGCACCCGCATTTACGTGGGCGGCGCCGTGCGCAACGCGGCCGCAACCGGCGATGCCAACGGGGCCAACAACGTGCAGTTCGGCACATACCCCCTGGCAGGCAACGGCGCGGCCATCAACAATGACCTGTTTGTGGCTCGCCTGACGGATGCGGCCGCGCCCACCAACTGGGATTGGGTGCTGGACGGCGGCGGCACGAGCGAAGACGGCGTGAACGCACTGGTTGCCAATGGTAATGCGCTGTATCTGGCCGGGTTTTCGACGAACTATGCCGTGGCCGGCGATGCCAACGGCGCCGCCAACGTGCAGCTGGGCAGCCTGCCGCTGGCGGGCACCGGCTACGGCAACAACGCCGATGTGCTGGTAGCCAAGCTTACCGACGCTACCGCGCAGCCGGCCGTCTGGAAC
>NZ_BAAGZM010000207.1:0-6628 GCF_054778495.1 Hymenobacter agri | reverse complement strand
TTTCGGGCCGCGCCAGCCGGCTCAGCAGCGTGCCCACGGCGGCTACCACAGCAGCGACCAGCAGCGAGTGCGTGAGGCCGCGGTGGCCCCAGAGGCTGTCGTAGGGCACGCCCAGGCGGTAGCCAATGGAATCAATGTCGGGCAGGGCAGCGCAGATACCGGCGGCCACCCAGTAAGGCCAATGCTGGCGTTGGGGTAGTAGGAGCTTGCCGAGGGTGGCCCCGAGGGCGGCGTGGGCGAAGGCGGAGGCCATAAAAAATTACCAGCGGCGGATGATGCCGTAGTGTTCGAGCAGCCAGAGGCCTGCCACCACGGCGGCGACGATGAGGGCTTTGGGCCAGAATTCGCGTGCGAAGCTGCGTTTGGGAGGAGGGGGCATGGCGCAAGTTGAAGTCGGATGAAGTAGCGTGGACTAAAAGTCCGCGCTACTGTGCCAGCTCGCGCAACACTTTGGGCACGCCGGTGCTGGCGGGCTCGGCCACGTAGCGCACGCCGCGGCGGCCGGCTTCGGGCTGGTGCGGGTCGATGACGAAGACGGGGCAGGTAGCGGGGGCGTAATGCAGCAGGCCGGCGGCCGGATACACTTGCAGCGAGGTGCCCACCACGAGCAGGGCATCGGCGGTGCTCACGATTTCGGCTGCTTCTTCGATGGCGGGCACCATCTCGCCGAACCACACGATGTGCGGGCGCAGCTGGGTGCCGTCGGGGGCGAGGTCGCCCATGTGGATGTCGCCTTCGCAGGGGTACACGGTGGCTTCATCGGCTACCGAGCGCATCTCGTTCAGCATGCCGTGCAGGTGCAGCACGTGGCGCGAGCCGGCGCGTTCGTGCAGGTCATCCACGTTCTGGGTGATGATGCTGACGCGCCAGTCGGGGGCTTCCTCGAAGCCGGACAGGGCCAGGTGGGCGGCGTTGGGCTGCACGGTGCGGGCCTGGGCGCGGCGTTGGTTGTAGAAGTCGAGCACCAGGGCGGGGTTGCGGGCAAAGCCCTCGGGCGAGGCCACGTCTTCGACGCGGTGGTCTTCCCAGAGGCCGTTGGTGTCGCGGAAAGTGCGGATGCCGGACTCGGCCGAGACGCCGGCGCCGGTGAGGACGACGAGGTGTTTCATTGGTTTGGGGTAGGAGGGTGTGGAGGTAGGAGGGTAGGAGTTGGGGCGGCTAACGCAACAACGTCCTGCTGAGCACAGCCGAAGAATCTCTACTGCAATACTAACCCCTTCAATTGGATTAGTTACGCGGTAGAGATGCTTCGGCTGCGCTCAGCAGGACGTTCTTTTTGTTCGGTTAAATCCGGGCCTTACAACGTTACCTCGCCGTCCTCTTCACCATGCCAGAACTTGATGCGCTTGGCCTGCACGCGGATGAGCACGATGCCGGGCGTATCGGTGCCTTCTTTGAACCAGCGCTTGAGCTCGGGCAGCCAGTGCTTTTCGAGAGTGGCGCGTTGGCGGATGAGTGTGGCGGTGCCCACGACGGATACATACAGCCAGTCGGGGCCGGAGAAGCCGAGGCTGACGTGCGGATTTTCTTTAATGTCGGAAACGGTGCGGGAGCCTTCGTAAGTGAAGTAGTAAGAGTTGCCGTCGTATTCCACGTCGCCGTTGTTGCTCATGGGGCGGGTGCTGAGGTGGCCGCGGCTGGTGTGGGTGGTCAGCATCGTGATGTCGAGCTTCGCCATTTTGGCGGCGACGGCTTGAAGGGTGGTTTCGGCCATGAGATAGGGTGGGGGTTGGGTACGGAATGCGTACGCACGGCCGGGAGTGGTAGTTATTGGAAAGAAGAAGGCAATGGGGTAGAGACGCAATATTTTGCGTCTCGTCGTCCGCGCCGTTCGAGCGTCGTTCAAACATCATCGTTCAACGACGAGACGCAAAATATTGCGCCTCCACCCCGTGGCAGGCCATTTCGTGAAGACCTCAACTGTACGATGGGTTCAATCGAAAATGACGGTCTTGTTGCGGTTCACGAAGACGTGGCCGTCGAAAACCAAGTTGAGGGAGCGGGCGAGGACGATTTTCTCGACGTCGCGGCCGGCCTGGGCCAGGTCGCGGGCGCTCTGGGTGTGGTCGATGGGGATGACGCTTTGGGCGATGATGGGGCCTTGGTCGAGCTGCTCGTTCACGAAGTGGGCGGTGGCCCCGATGATTTTTACGCCCCGCTCGTAGGCCTGCGCGTAGGGGCTGGCCCCCACGAAGGCAGGCAGAAACGAGTGGTGAATGTTGATGAGGCGATTGGGGTAGTGGGCCACGAACTCCGACGAGAGGATGCGCATGTACTTGGCCAGCACCACAAACTCGGGCTGGTACTGGGCCAGGGTGGCGAGCACGGCGGCCTCGTGGGCCTCACGGCTCAGGCCCTGGTGCGACACGCAGTGAAACGGAATGTCGAAGCGCCGGGCCAGGTCGCCGAGCACCTCGTGGTTGCTGATGACGGCCAGCACGCGGGCGTTGAGCTCGCCGAAGGCGTGGCGCACCAGCAGCTCGCTGAGGCAGTGGTGCTCCCTGGTGGCCATAAGCACGATGTGTTTGGGGCGGGTGTCGGAGAAGCGGATGCGGGCATTGAGCGGCAGCAGGGAGGCGAGCTCGGCGTGAAGCTGGGTGGGTTCGAAGTCGCCGCTGAACTCGGTGCGCATGAAAAACTGGCTGTTTTCGGGCTCCACAAATTCGCCGTTTCGCAGGATGTTGAGGTCGTGCCGGAAGAGTACACCGGTAATTTTATGCACCAGCCCCGGCTCGTCGGGGCATTGAATGAGGAGGAATTGCGCCATGAAATGAGGGGTTGCGGAAGGTGTAAATGTAGCCGCGGGGGCGGTGAACGGCGCGGCACAAAAAAGCCCGCTGCGGAGGCAGCGGGCTTTTTTGTGCCGGCAAAAAAAAATTAATGATTTATTGGGCATTCAATCAGCAAAAACCGCGAGCCGGCGGCGGCTTCGATGCTCACGTGGTCGGTTTCCCAAATGCCGAGGCTGTCGCGCTCCTGCACCTGCTGGCCGGCCACCGATACACTGCCGCTGATGACGAACAGGAACAGCAGCTTATTCAGCGGCCGGAAGGTGTAATCGACAGTTTGGGCTTCGGTATAGTAGCCAAGCGAGAGCCGGGCATTCTGGTTTATCCAGCAGTGGGACTGGCCTTCCTCGTTGCTCACGATGGTGGTGAGCTGGTTTTCGCGCTTCGCCTCGGGGAACTGGCGGCGCTGGTAGCGCGGGCCCACGTTCTGTAGCTTGGGCTCAATCCAGATTTGCAGGAAGTTCACGTCGGTGTCGCCCACGTTGTGCTCCTCGTGGCGCAGGCCCGAGCCAGCGCTCATAATCTGCACCCAGTCCTGGTGCACCACTTCGGTGTAGCCGAGGGTGTCTTTGTGGTTCATGCTGCCGGCCAGCATCACCGAGATGATTTCCATGTTGGCGTGGCCGTGGATGCCGAAGCCCCCGCCGGGCTGCACTACGTCGTCGTTGAAGACGCGCAGCAGGCCGAAGCCGCTGCGCTCGGGGTTGGGGTAGGGCCCGAAGCTGAGCGAGAGGTAGCTTTTCAGCCAGCCGATGTCCTTGAGGCCGCGGTCGGCGGCGCGGGTGAGGCGGGTTTTCATTGGGCGTCGGGCAGCTCGTTCTGGAAGGCAAATTCGGCCACCGGCTTGCGGGCGCGGACCGATTTTTCGCGGCTTAGGAAGGGCTCTTCGAGCTGCTCGGCTTCGCCAAGGTAGCCGAGGGCAATTACCACGGCGGGCGTCAGCTTGTCGGGCAGGTGGAAGTCGCGGCGGGTTTTGTCGCGGTCAAAGCCGCCCATGAGGTGGCCGTAGAGGCCCAGGGCGGTGGCTTCGAGCATGAGGGTGGCGTTGGCGGCGCCGAGGTCGTGCATGGCCGCGCCGTTGGGCTGGCCGTCGGGGTTGGTGGTGCGGGCCAGGGCGATGATGAGCACAGGAGCATTTTTGGCCCAGGGCTGGTTGCCGGGCACCAGGCAATCGAGGATTTTCTGGAAGGCGGCGGTGTCTTCTTTGTGCGCGTAGATGTACTGCCAGGGCTGCAGGTTCATGGCGCTAAAGGCCCAGGAAGCGGCTTCAAATACTTGGTTCAGCTTCCCCTGCTCTACGGGCTGAGCCGAGAAGGAGCGGGGACTCCAGCGGTTGCGAATAAGCTCGTGAACGGGGTAGGTGGTGGGAGCGGGTTTCATGTTTTGATGTTTGAAATTCAGATGGGATGTAGAGACGCAACATTTTGCGTCTCGTCGGCCGCGCCGTTCGGGTTTCGTGCGGGAGTCATCGTTCAACGACGAGACGCAAAATATTGCGTCTCTACGTCGGCCGTTTTATCAATGACTATCGAATACCGGCTACTGCATCAAAAGTTGAAACTCCATCGGCACTTCCATCAGCAGCAGCTCGGCGGTGCTGTCAGCGCTGATTTCGAGCTTGTCGGTGTCCCAGATGCCGAAGCCATCGCGGCGGTGCAGGGCCTGGCCGTTGATGGTCACGTCGCCTTCGAGCACGAAGGCATACACGCCGTTGCCGGCTTTTTTAATGGCGTACTCCGTCGTGAAGCCCTTATCGAGGTTGCCGATGTGGAACCAGGCATCCTGGTTGATGTGCGGGTTGCTACCGTCGCCCTCGGGCGATACTACTTGCAGCAGCTGGTTGTGGCGGGCCTCCGGGGCGAAGGTTTCCTGCCCGTAGTTGGGCTTGATGCCGCGCTGCTTCGGAAATACCCAGATTTGCAGGAATTTCACTTCCTGGTGCTGGTTGTGGTTTTTCTCGGAGTGGGCCACGCCGGTGCCTGCGCTCATCACCTGCACATCGTGCTGGCGAATCACGGTTTTGTTGCCCATCGAATCCTGATGCTCCAGGTCGCCCGACAGCGGGATGGAGATAATCTCCATGTTGTCGTGCGGGTGCTTGCTGAAGCCCATGCCGCCGGCCACGGTGTCGTCGTTCAGCACGCGCAGGGCGCCGAAGTGCACGCGCTCGGGGTTGTTGTAGCTGGCGAAGCTGAAGGTGTGGTAAGAGTTGAGCCAGCCATGATTGGCGTGGCCGCGAGTATTGGCGAGGTGCAGAACGGTGCGGGCCATGATAGGGCGTTGGTTAAATGCGTTAAGAAGACAAATGTAGATACATTTGATGTACATACATCATTTGCATTGAAAAAGTTTTACGCCCGCAATTATTTCCTCTCGCCGTAGCGGCTGCGCGGCCACCGGGTACCTTTGCCCGCGTATTCCCCGCTTCCGCCCCCTCATGATTCGTACGGTCATCTTCGACATGGACGGTGTTATCATCGACACCGAGCCGCTCCACCACCACGCCTTCTTCGCCGAGTTTGCCGAGCTGGGCCTGTCTATTTCGGATGCCGAGTACGCCACTTTCCTGGGCAAGTCGACGCGCAACGTCTTCCAGCGTCTCAAGCAGCAGTACAACCTGCCGCAAGCCGTGGAAGCCATGGTTGACCGCAAGCGTGAGCTGTTCAACAAGGCGTTTGATGAAGACGCCGACCTCGACCTGCTGCCCGGCGTGCGCAACCTGTTAGAAGACCTGCGCCACCACGGGGTGCAGCTGGTTGTGGCGTCGTCGGCCTCGAAAGCCACCATCGCGCGGGTGTTCGACCGCTTCGGGCTGCGGCCCTACTTCGCCCACATCGTCAGCGGCGAAGACTTTGCCGAATCGAAGCCGCACCCGGCCATCTTCCTGCGCGCCGCCGAGCTGGCCGGCACGCCCGTGGGCGAGTGCATCGTGATTGAAGACGCCGCCAACGGCGTGGCCGCCGCTAAAGCGGCCGGCATCTACTGCATTGCCTATCTCAGCCCGCATTCCGAAGGGCAGAACCTGCAGCAGGCCGACCGCATCATCCGCGGCTTCGGGGAGCTGAGCGCGGCCGGCATTCAGGCCATCGCGCCGGGCGAGCAGGCGTAGCGGCTACTCGAACCGGCCCAGCTCTTCGCGGGCAAACGTCCACTCGGGCGTGTCAAATTCAGCCTCGGCCGGCCCCGGCACGGCAAACCAGGCTCCCAGGGCCGGCGCGGCCACGTTGCGCAGCACATGAATGTTCTGGGCCGGCATGTAGCTCTGGGCCAGCAGCACGTACTTCTGGTGCGAAACCGGGTGTTCGGCCACATCCACCACCAGCACCGCGTGCCCGGGCGCACCGCCGTGAATGAGCACGTCGCCGGGCTGTACCTGCGGCAGCGGCACGGACCGTAAGTCGCGCCGCAGCGACTTGGTACCCGCGTAGCCGAAGGTGGGTAGCAGGTAGCGGGTCAGCGCCGCGTGGGTGGGCGGCTCGGCGGGCCGGGTGGCGGGCCGCACTTCCTCGTTCACCACCCGAAAGGTGCGGCCGGCCACGAAGTCCGAAAACCAGAAATCGTAGCCCGTGGTGAGGTGAAAATGCACCTGATTGGGGTCGTGGCTGAAGCCGTACTCGGCCCGCAGCCGAATCACAGCGTCAGCGCACTGCTGCAAATCCTGGGCGCCCACGTCGATGTCGAACACGGCGGCCACCACGTTTTGCGGGGTTTTCAGCTGGCCGTTGTAGAGGCGGGCTTTGGTGCCAGTAGGTTTAAGGGGCAGGCCCCGCAGCCATTCGCCCCAGGAGCCGGCTGCTACCGGCACCCGCCGGCAGCCCGCCGGGGCCGGAAAGCGGGCT
>NZ_BAAGZM010000206.1:0-6684 GCF_054778495.1 Hymenobacter agri | reverse complement strand
GACCTGCCCGGCGGCGACCACGCCACGCTGCTGCGCAGCATCGCCACCGAGCTGCTGACCCTGCCCGACAACACCACCGTGTACCCCGGCCACGGCCCCGCCACCACCATCGGCGAGGAGCGCCGCAGCAACCCGTTTCTGCAATGAGCAACTGATAAGAAGCCGCCGACAGCGAGCAGTGAACCACTGAGGTAGCTGCCGAAGCGCCGTCGCTCATTATTTGTTACCGGTTAGCCATTGCTACTTATTCATTATTAACTCTTTGTTGCCCCTTGAAACGACACTTGCCTAACGCCGTCACCTGTCTCAACCTGCTGTGCGGCTGCCTGGCGCTTACCCATATTTTCGCCGGCCGGCTCGAAACCGGGGCCTGGTTTGTGGCCGCCGCCGCCGTGGCCGACTTTGCCGATGGCCTGCTGGCCCGTGCCCTGCGCGTATCGTCGGCCATTGGCAAAGACCTCGACTCGCTGGCCGACATGGTATCGTTTGGCGTAGTGCCGGGCGCCATCCTATTTCAGTTGCTCGGCCGAATGAGCGACCCGGAAGCCGTAACGACAAATGCCTTTTTGCTGGGTGCCTTGGTGATGCTTCCCTACTTGGGATTCTTAGTGAGCATCTTCTCGGCCCTGCGCCTGGCCAAGTTCAACAACGACACCCGGCAGACGACCTCCTTCATCGGCCTGCCTACGCCGGCCTGCACGCTGGTGGTGGCCTCGCTGCCGCTCATTCTGGCGCACGACCGGTTCGGGCTGCGCGACGTGGTGCTGAACCCCATTGTGCTGGTGGGCCTGGCCGTGCTGCTCTCGGGCCTGCTGGTGGCCGAGCTGCCGCTGTTTGCGCTGAAATTCAAAAGCCTGCGCTGGTCCGATAACCGCCGCCGCTTTATCTTTCTGCTGCTGGCGGCCGGGCTGGTGCTGGGCCTGCAGGCGGCGGCCGTGCCGCTGGTGGTACTGCTCTACGTGCTGCTGTCGGTACCTAAGTCGGCTGCACGCTGATACATGGCAATATTCGAAGGCGGGCCGGCAATAAATTTCGCTTTCAGTGGTTAAAGAAGCGGCCGGTTGGCGAACCCCCCGGCCCGTCTCACTGTTGCGGGGGCGGCCGTACCGGCGATACGTAGCAAACTGTCAGGTGTATATGCGTTTTTTTTCTCTCTTGATTGGGGTGGTAGGTATGCTGGCGGCGTTGGGCGCATCGGTTCCGGTGCAGGCTCAAACCACTGTGCACGGTGCGATTAAATGGGGTGGCTACGCCGAGGTACCGTCCACGGGTACCCGCCGGCAGAAAGTGCCCACCTTTGCCGAGGCCCGCGTTGCCTTCGACGACCAGGTGGGCTGGTATACCCTGCGCCTGCGCGGCGCCGCCACCCAGGGCGAGCTGCTGAACCTGGTGTATGAGCCGTTTGAGCCGGCCGACGCCAGGCTGTTCAATGCGGCGAAGCTGCCGGCCGGCCCCGAGCCGCACCTGACCACCGGCACCGAGATGAAGCTGCCCGTGACGTACCTGAGCGTGCGCCCGGCGCGCCGCAACCCGCAAACCGGGCAGCCCGAGCGCCTCGTGGCCTTCGACTACCGCTACGAGCCGGTAGCAGCCCGCACTACGGCCAACACCGCCCACGTGTACGGCCCCAGCTCGGTGCTGTCCAGCGGCGACTGGTTTAAAATCGGCGTGGCCGAAAGCGGTATCTACAAGCTCGACAAAACCACGCTGAGCAAGATGGGGCTGAACGTCGCCACACTCAACCCCAACAACTTCCATCTCTACGGCAACTCAATGGGGATTCTGCCCCAGCCCAATGCCACCCCGCGGCCCGACGACCTGGCCGAAAACAACATCCTGTTTGTTAGTAGCAACAATAACAACGTATTAGACGACGACGAGTACTTCCTCTTCTATTCGCCGGGAGCGCATACGTGGGAAGCTCAGGGCGGAATGTTCCGGCATCGGAACAACATCTATACCGATACCACTTACTACTTTGTGGGGGCCAATAGCCGCGCCGGATTACGCGTGCCAACGGTGGCCGCGTTGCCCGCCACGGGGGCAAGCACGGTGAGTACCTTCACGTACCGCGCGTTTTATGAGCACGACCTGGCCAACTTGCTGCACTCGGGCCGCATGTGGGTGGGCGAAGGATTCCGGGCTGGCGGGCAGCAGGATATTACGCTTGCCGGCATTCCGGACTTGGTGACCACCACGCCGGTGCGGGTATACACGGCCGTGCTGGCCTCGTCGGCTACGAACAGTTCCTTTCAGGCAACGCTGAACGGGACGGCGTTGGGCAGTCTTACGCTCGGCGCGCGCCCCACCTGCGACTACTGCGCCGTGGCCACCACCAGCCAATCAATCTTACAGGCCACGCTGGCCAACACCGGCAACGACCTGAAAGTGGGCCTGACTTACAACAGCTCTGATGCCAGCGCCGCCGGCTACCTCGACTACCTCGACCTAAACGCCGAGCGCCAGCTCCGGATGAACGGGGCCCAGCTCGAATTTCGCACCTTGGCCAACATTGGCGCCGGTGCCCGCAACCGCTACGTGCTGACGGGCACCACGGCCGCCACCCAGGTGTGGGACGTGACCAACCCGCGCCGCCCCCTGGCCCGCCCGCTCGATGCCGGAGCGGTGGTGGCCCCGGCCGATACGGTGCGCGAATTTGTGGCATTGGAGCGCGGCGGCGCGTTTGCCGTGCCACGCGCCTTCGGCAAAGTGCCCAACCAAAACCTGCACGCCCTCAACCTCGACCAGCGCCTCGACCTGGTGATTGTGACCGCGCCCGTGTTTCGGGCCCAGGCTCAGCGTCTGGCCGACTACCGTGCCCTGCACGATAATCTGCGCGCCGCCGTGGTAACGACCAGCGAAATATATAACGAGTACGGCTCGGGTGGGCAGGACGTGACGGCCATCCGCGACTTCATGAAGCAGATTTACCAGCGCGCTTCGCCGGGCAAGCACCTGCAGCTGCTGCTGTTCGGCGATGCGTCGTTCGACTACAAGTCGGACCCCTACAATAACAAGGATTTTGAGCCGACGTGGTGGCGCGACCGGGTGCCATTCAAGAGCGATGCCGACTTCGACAAGGCTAACCAGAACTACGTGCCCACTTACGAATCGCGCGAGTCGCTGACGGCGTTTGGCGGTACCAGCAGTTATTCGTCGGACGATTATTACGCGTTGCTTGACGACGACGAGGGTGAATGGAATGAGATTACGCCCGGCACTGAACTGCTCGACATTGGCGTGGGCCGCTTGCCGGTGCGCCAGCCCAAGGGCGAGCTCACCAACACCGACCAGGCCCGAACCATGGTGGACAAGGTGAAAAGCTACGATGCCGACGCGGCGTTTGGCAAGTGGCGCAACCGCATCACGCTGGTATCGGATGATGGTAATAATGACCTGTTTGTGGGCGCTGGCTCGGAGTTGATTGCCGATATTATCCAGACCAATCATCCCGCCTACAATGTGCACAAGGTATACCTCGACCTATACCCGCAGTTATCGGTGGCTGCCGGGCAGCGCTCGCCACAGTGCAACCAGGCCATCGACCAGTCGGTGGAGCAGGGTTCGCTGATTATTAATTACTTAGGCCATGGTGGCCCTAAGGGGTGGGCCGATGAGCAGATTGTGAGTAACGCCTCCGTAATGGCGCTGCGCAACGTCAACAACCTGACATTCTTCACTACCGGAACTTGCGATTTCAGCACCTACGACAACCCTGATTTCACCTCGGCCGGCGAGCAACTGCTCACCGATAACATCAGTGGCGGTGCCATTGGCCTGTTCACTACCACGCGGGTTGTGGAGGCAGGTGCGAACGCCGAGTTGAATAAGGCCTACTTCAATAGGGTGCTACAGCCGCTGAGCACCGGCCAGTACCCCGCCATTGGCACGGCTATTATGACGAGTAAAAATGCTTATCCGGGGCTGGGCCAGCCAGGCGTCATCAACAACCGGAACTATTCGCTGCTCGCCGACCCGAGCATGACGCTGGCCTACCCGCGTCAAACCGTTGAGCTTGATAGTATTCGGCGCCGCAACCCGAAGGGTGCGTGGGTAACGGCCGATACACTGCTGGCGCTGTCGCGGGTGCGGCTGCACGGAAAAGTATTGAATGGCGGCGCGCTGAACACCAATTTCACTGGTCGGGCGCAGGTCATCATCTACGACAAGCCAACGACGGTGATGACGCTGGGCGACGAGGTGGGCAAAGCCTACAGCGGGCCAGACGACGCACCCCGGCCGGTGGTGGTGCAGGAAAGCGTGATTTATGGCGGGCAGGCCGAGGTGGTGAACGGACAGTTCAGCCTGAGCTTTGTGGTGCCCAAGGATATCAACTATAGCGTGGGCGTCGGCAAAATCAGCCTGTACGCCTTCGATACCGGCCACGATGTAGATGCCAACGGCTACCAGGTGCCGAAGGTGGGCGGTGCCTACAAAGGGGCGCCCACCGACACCAAGCCACCAGAAATCAACCTGTTTATGGACAGTGAGCAGTTTGCCTTCGGCGGACTCACGGCCCAGAACACTACGCTGCTGGCCAGGCTGCAGGATGAAAGCGGCATCAATACGACCGGGGCTGGCATTGGGCACGACATCACGGCCATCATTGACCGCGACCCCAGCAAACTGCTGGTGCTGAATGATACGTATGTAGCCAGCGTGGGCGACTTCACGACTGGCCGCGTCAACAACCCGTATAAAGACCTCGCACCCGGGCCGCACACCATCACACTAAAGGCCTGGGATACGTACAACAACTCGGCTGAGCGCACTGTGGAATTCGTGGTGGCGCACGACGAGAAGCTGGCCCTCGACCACGTGCTGAACTACCCCAATCCGTTTGCCCACCACACCACGTTCTTCTTCGAGCACAACCAGGCCGGGGCCGAACCCGACAACCTCGACGTACAGGTGCAGATTTTCACGGTAGCCGGCCACCTGGTGCGCACGCTGAATACCAGCGTGGCAACTACCGACGGCTACTCGCGCAGCCTGAGCTGGGATGGTCGTGATGATTTCGACGACCCGCTGGCCAAAGGGGTGTATGTGTACCGCCTGACCGTGCGTTCGCAGCGCACGCAGTCGGTCGCTTCGAAGTATGAAAAACTCGTCATTCTCAATTAATCTTATTTCCGCCTTTCTTTGCGCCCCGGCCGCGCCTTGGCCTCATCGTTCCCTTCTATGCAAGTAACCGTTTCGCGTTCGCGCCTGGCCCTGGCGGCGGGCCTGCTGGCTTCGGCCGCCACGGCCCAGGCTCAGAATCAAGCCAACCCCCACACCATCACCACGGCAGTGCCCATTCTGACACTGGCGCCCGACGCCCGGGCTTCGGCCATGGGCGATGCCGGCGTGGCCACTACCCCCGATGCCAACGCCTCGTACTTCAACCCCGGTAAGCTAGGCTTCGTGCCTTACAAGTACTCGGTGGGCGTGTCGTACTCGCCCTGGCTGCGCAACATCACCGACGACATGAGCATCTCCTACCTGTCGGGCTACGGCAAAGTGGGGCAGCGCTCGGCCTTCGGGGCGTCGCTGATGTACTTCGACCTGGGTACCATCGACTATCGCACGCCCAACAACACGCCCTACGGCTCGTTCAGCCCCAAAGAGTACGCCTTCGCGGTTTCGTACGGCCTGCAACTGACCGATAACCTGGGCCTGGGGGTGTCGGCCCGCTACATTCGCTCCAACCTGGTAGGGGCCATCAATAACAACGATGCCAAGCCCGGCAACGCGGCGGCCGTCGACCTGGGCGTGTACTACCACAAGGACCTGACGATTGGCACGGGCATCTACAACCTGGCGCTGGGTGGGGCCATCAGCAACCTGGGTAACAAGATTACTTACACCGACCCGCAGAACCCGAGCTTCCTGCCCACTACGCTGAAGCTGGGTACGGCCATTACGCGCGAGATTGACCAGTACAACAAAATCACGCTGGCTTTCGACGCCAGCAAGCTGCTGGTGCCCTCGCCCTACTACGAGGACCTGACCAGCCCCACCGACCCGGTGCAGCTGCAGCGTATTAAAGACAAAAACACCGAGCGCAACAACCAGTCGATTGTAGGTGCACTGTTCAGCTCGTTTGGCGACGCGCCGGGCGGCTTTAAGGAAGAGCTGCGCGAGATTGTGCTCTCGACCGGCCTTGAATACAACTACAACGACCTGCTGTACGCCCGCGGCGGCTATTTCTACGAGGCACCCGACAAAGGCGACCGCCAGTACGTGAGCCTGGGCCTGGGCGTGCGCTACCAGGTGTTCGGCATTGATGGCACTTACCTGGTACCCACCGGCAGCGGTACTAAGAACAACCCGCTGGCCCAAACTATTCGCGTGGGCCTGCACTTTAACCTGAACAAGCTGGCCGATGCCTTCGACGAGAACGGCGCGGGCGGCACCGGCGGCGAAAACCCGTCGAATTAAGTTTCGGTTATCTAACCTTCCGAACGTCATGCTGCGCGTAGTCGAAGCATCTCGCGTGCACTAGTAAATCAATTACTTGCGCGGTTGAGGTGCTTCGACTACGCGTAGCATGACGTTCTTTTCATTACTCTCCCCATGTCTGATATTCTCATGCTCGACCGTACCCTTGCCCCGCCCGTGCAGCCGCTGGCGCGCGTGGCCCTGCCCGCTGCCGAGGTGCTGAACCTGCCCAGCAGTGCCCGCCTGCACGTGCTGGCCAAC
>NZ_BAAGZM010000205.1:0-6707 GCF_054778495.1 Hymenobacter agri | reverse complement strand
AAACGCAGCGCGAGCGGCTGCAGGCCATGAACCTGAGTCCTGCCCAGGCGCGCCAGCTGCTGGAAACGCTGCGGGCGCAGGAGCAGCAGTACCTGCAGCAGCGCCCGCGCCCGGCGGCGCAGAAGCCCGACCCGAACCGGCCGACATGGTAGGTGGTTGTTGGGTTGATTAAATTAATCAAACCGCCTGCTGAGCGCAGCCGAAGCATCTCTGCTGTTACGCTACAAGCAATTAGTAGCGCGGTAGAGATACTTCGGCTGCGCTCAGCACGACAGTTACATACTAGGTTCTTTTTTTCTCACTTTTCCGTACCGCCGCCCGGGGCGGGTAAATCCGTACTTTTGCGGCCAGATTTCAACCTCCCACCCCCAACCCTTTCAGTTTCCTGATTATGCAGATTAAAGAAGTTGTCATCATCTCGGCCGTGCGCACGCCGATTGGCTCATTCGGCGGGGCGCTGGCCTCACTATCGGCTACCGAGTTGGGCGGCATTGCCCTGAAAGGTGCGCTCGACAAGGCCGGCGTGGCCGGCGAGGAAGTGAACCAGGTGATTATGGGCAACGTGATTTCGGCCAACCTGGGCCAGGCTCCCGCCCGCCAGGCCGCCAAGAAGGCCGGCCTGCCGAACACCGTGGAGTGCACAACCGTGAACAAAGTGTGTGCCTCGGGCTCGAAAGCCATTATGATGGCCGCCCAGAGCATCATGCTGGGGCAGTCGGACGTAGTGCTGGCCGGCGGCATGGAGAGCATGAGCAACGTGCCCTACTACCTCGACAAAGCCCGCTTCGGCGCCAAGTACGGCCACGGCCAGATGATTGACGGCCTCGTGCGCGACGGCCTCTGGGACCCCTACAACGACTACGCCATGGGCAACGCGGCCGAAAACACGGCCAAGGAAATGGGCATCACCCGCGAGCAGCAGGACGCTTTCGCCATCGAGAGCTACACCCGCAGCGCTGCCGCCGCTAAAGCCGGCAAGAAGAAGGACGAAATTGTGCCCGTGAGCATTGAGGTGCGCGGCAAAACCACGGTGGTGGAAGATGACGAGGAATACACCAAGGTAGACTTCGCCAAGTTGCCCGGCCTGCGCCCCGCCTTCACGAAGGACGGTACCGTGACGGCCGCCAACGCCTCGACCCTGAACGACGGCGCCGCCGCCGTGCTGCTGGTGAGCCGCGAGAAGGCCGACGCGCTGGGCCTCACGCCCATCGGCCGCATCCTGGGCTTCGCCGATGCCGAGCAGGCGCCGGAGTGGTTCACGACTTCGCCCTCGCTGGCCATTCCGAAGGCGCTGAAAAACGCCGGCAAAACGGCCGCCGACGTGGATTTTTACGAAATCAACGAGGCTTTCTCGGTGGTGAGCCTGGCCAACAACCAGCTGCTGAACCTGGACGGCGACAAGGTGAACAAGTACGGCGGGGCCGTGAGCCTGGGCCACCCGCTGGGCGCCTCGGGCGCGCGCATCGTGACCACGCTGATGAGCGTGCTGAAAAACGAAGGCGGCAAAATTGGTGTCACCGGCATCTGCAACGGCGGCGGCGGGGCCAGCGCCATTGTGGTGGAAGCCCTGTAAGCACCCCAGAACGTCATGCTGAGCTTGCTGAAGCATCTCTACTGCGCAAGTAATTTGTTTACTCTGGCGGTAGAAATGCTTCGACTTCGCTCAGCATGACGTTTCTATTAAATTTGAACGAGCCCCGCCGAATAAAATCGGCGGGGCTTTTTTTGGCCCGAATTTTAGAAGCAAGCCCCTCTCTGCACGGAAATAGCAATTCCTGCGTTCTTTCGCCTATGAAATACTTAATGCCTTTGTTGCTGCTGCTCACGCTGGCGATGCCCTCGCACGGGCAGCGGCTGAAAAGACTCATTACCTATTACGACTCGCTGAAGGAGCACAAGCACGAAGTGTATTCGGCCCTGGTGGCGGCCGATACTGTGCCCCAGGGCTCGTACAAGCGGTTTTACCGCAACGGCAAGCTGGAGCAGCAAACCAGCTTCCGGCAGGGCAAGCGCGACTCGGCCTACGTGGAGTTTCATCCCAGCGGCACGCGGCGGCTGGAAGCGACTTACGTGGACGGCGTGCGGCAAGGGCCCTTCAAAACCTATTACGATGACGGCAAAGTGGCCCAGGCCGGTTTCTTCGTGGATGATGAGCCGAATGGTGAGCTGACCTATTTCCACCCCGATGGCTCCATTCGTCTGAAGACCACGCTGGTGAAGGGCCAGCCCAACGGGGCTCTGAAGGCCGTGTATCCCGACGGCAAAACTCAGGCCGAGGTGAACTACGAGAACGGCCAGCCCAATGGCGCGGTGAAATTCTACTACCCCAACGGCGTGGTGCAGAGCGAGGGCACCTTCACAAAGGGGCTGCTATCGGGGCCGTACGTGACGCGCTACCCAAACGGACAGGTGGAGGTGGAAGTGTTGGCCGACAAGAACGGCCGCGGCCGCTACCGCAGTTACTACCAGAGCGGTAAGCTCCAGACCGAGAGCACCTACGCGCCCGCCCCGCTGGTGCAGCGCCCGGTGAAAAACCAGCTCGGTGACGACCTGACCAAGCGTGTGTTGCCCACCACCGGCACCACCAGCCTCGACGGGCCAGCTACGAGCTACTTCGAGAGTGGCCAGGTGAAAAGCAAGCTCACCTACCGCAACGGCATCCCGACGGGCAAGGGCGTGGAATACTTCGTGAGCGGCAACCCGCACGAGGAAACTGATTACAGCAACGGCGGCAAAGACCGTAAAATCATCCGCTACCAGGATGTGGCCGGCAAGGTAGTGCAGGCCGAAGAGCAGTATAAAAACAACCGGCCCGCCGGCAATTGGCGCGAGTTTTACCCCGACGGCAAGGCCGTGCGCAAAACCGAAACCTACGGCCCTAGTGGCCGGCTGGTGGGCGACCGCATTACCTATTTCGAGAACGGCCAGGTGCAAACCCGCCAGCCTTACCTTAATGGCTTTCTGGGCGGCGTGGGACAGGAATATTTCCCCTCCGGTAAGCTGCGTAAGGAAACCACCTACGTGCGCAGCCAGATTCAGGGCCCCTTCAAGGAATACCGCGAGGATGGCACCGTGGCCGTGAGCGGCCAGTACCGCAACAGCCGTCAGAGCGGCGTGTGGA
Source organism: Hymenobacter agri (assembly GCF_054778495.1). Taxonomy (NCBI): domain Bacteria; kingdom Pseudomonadati; phylum Bacteroidota; class Cytophagia; order Cytophagales; family Hymenobacteraceae; genus Hymenobacter; species Hymenobacter agri. The sequence goes on along the minus strand of NZ_BAAGZM010000205.1, from coordinate 3,586 downwards.
CCTACTACCAGCCCGACGGTACTACCGTGGACCGCACCGTGACCTACCGCAACGGCCAGTTGGTAACCGACCCGGTGCGCCAGCCCAAAGCCAAACCCCGTGCCCCGCTGAAGCGGAAGTAGCGGGAGAAACGCGCAGTAGAGCCCCAGTGGGGCGACCTGCCAGTAGCAAGCTGCTATCCGCAAATATCCAAGCCCCATCAGGACGGCACTTTCCAGCTGAGTGTCGCCCCGATGGGGCTTTGTCATTTCATTTTGGCACAGCCGTTACCGATATGTCGCCCCGCCGGGACTATTTTTTGGCCACGCAGGCAACCGCGAAAAGCAACCCTGCATCTGACGTTTCGAACCCCGAGCCAGTGAAACAGCTGGTGGCATCTACCGACTGAAAAATATTTTCATCGGTTAACAACTGAATTTCAACTGGTAACAATTTCAAAAGCTTCGCTTAACATAAATTTATTTCACCAGTACCTTGCGTTACAAAGTACCTGTTCTACATTTGTTCCATCCAACGCCTAGTAGCTGCCGAAAGCTTGTACCAAAGACGGCCCGCTAGCTGGCGCGAATCTTCACTCACCGGGGTTTCGGGCCCCGGACTCCTCCCTCCCCAGCGGAACCGCGGCCGCTGCCGGACCTGAGCCGCCCCTCGCCCGACCTCATCTTTTTTGCTGCACCATGAAAACCTTGCTCCCTTCCTTCACTCCTTCTTTAGCTCGCCTGCTGGGCGTGGCCGCCGTCATCACCTTGTCGCTGGGCACTGCTTCGGCCCAGACTGCCGGCCGCGGTAGCGTAAGCGGCCACTTGGTAGAAGCCGGCACGAAAACGCCCGTGCCCTTCTCGGACGTGCTGTTGCTGCGCGCCGCCGACTCCACGTTTGTGGCCGTGGCCCAGACCACCGAGCAGGGCGGCTTTAAGGCCCTGAACCTGCCCTACGGCACCTACCTACTGCGGGTACAAGACCTGAACTACAAAGTGTTGCGCCGCCGTTTCAGCCTCACGGCCAGCGCGCCCGCTATCGAGTTTCCTTCTTTTGAGATGAGCGCCGCGGCCGCGACCAAGCTGAGCGAGGTGGTGGTGACGGGCCAGAAGGCGGCCGTGGTGGAAGACCTGGGCAAGCGCGTCATTAACGTGGAAAAAGACCTCGCCAGCGTGGGCGGCACGGCGGCCAACGTGCTGCAAAACGTGCCCTCGGTGAGCGTGGACGTGAACGGTACGGTGAGTATGCGCGGCACCTCGAACGTGACCATCCTCATTGATGGCAAGCCGGCCGGCGTGAGCAACGGCGGCAACGGCGGCGGCCAGCGCCTCGACCAGATTCCGGCCTCGCGCATCGCCCAGGTGGAGGTGATTACCAACCCCTCGGCCAAGTACGACGCGGCCGGCGGCGGCGGGGTCATCAACCTCATTACCAAGAAAGAAACCCGCCCCGGCACCAACGGCACGGCCGCCATCAACTTGGGTACCAACGACAAGTACAGCGGTAACATCAACCTGAGCCGCAAAGTAGGCAAGGCCACCTGGAGCGGCGGCTACGACGGCCGCGACGTGACCTACGGCAGCCGTGGCCACTCGGAGCAAACCGCCCGATTGGGTGCCGAAACCATCCGCACCACCCAGGTAGCCAACGGCAGCGAAGGCCACCGCAACCACTCGCTGCGACTGGGCGTGGACCTGGAGCTGCCCAAAAACCAAACGCTGGGCCTGAACGCCAACGTGGGCACCGAGCGCAACCTAGAAAGCGAAAGCCAGGTGCTGACCCAGCAAAACAACAACGACCCCGAGCAGCGCGCCCGCGGCCAGCAGGACCTCGACGTGAAAGTGAAGGTGTACAACTACGGCGGCAACTACCGCCGCACCTGGGACGCCCATAAGGGCCGCGAGCTAAGCGCCAACTTTGGCGGCGTGCTGATTGACGCCACGGTGCCGGTGGTGCAGCGCCAGTACGCCGAGGTGGGCACCATTGCCCAGCCCGGCACCCGGCAGCAGCTCGACGTGCTGGCCAACATCCAGTTCGGGCAGGTGGACTACACCCACCCGCTGGCCGACGGCAAGGGCCGCCTCGAAATGGGCGCCAAGCTCGAGCACCAAGGCAATACCGGCAGCAACCGCTTCGGCTTCGCCACCAACGAAAACCGCCCCAACGACTTCGCCGAAGACCCCACCCGCTCGCTCGACTATTCCTTCAACCAGCTGGTGCCGGCCGCTTACCTCACGGCCCAGCACAGCCTCGGCAGCAAGTGGAACGCCCAGGCCGGCCTGCGCTCGGAATACACCCACCTGAACGGCAGCATTGCGGGCGGCGCAGGCATTGCCCAGCGCGGCAGCCTGCAGCAGGACTACCTCAGCTTCTTCCCTTCGGCCTCGCTTAGCCGCGATTTCGGCAAGGAGCCCGGCCAGAACCGCCTGCAGCTGAGCTACGCCCGCCGCCTCAACCGCCCCAACTTTATGCAGCAGATGCCGCTGGCCATTTACCAGGACCCGCGCAGCTACCGCCTCGGCAACGCCCGCCTGCAGGCCGAATTCAGCAACAACATTGAGCTGGGCCACCAGCTGACCGTGGGCCAGGCCACCATCACGAGCACCGTGTTTGCCCGCATCACCACCAACAGCATCCAGCGCCTGCGCTTCGTGGATACCACCGCCACCCGCCTGGCCGGCAACTCGGGCCTGGTAATGGGCGAAACCTACGACAACCTGGGCACCACCACCAACCTCGGAGCTGAATTCAGCCTGAACCAGCCGCTGGCCAAGTGGTGGCGCCTGAACGCCAGCACCAGCCTCTACCGCGCCCAGATTGCCGGCAACGGCATCGGCAACAACCGCACGGCCCTGGTAGGTACCGCCCGCCTGGCCAACAACTTCACCCTGCGCCCCACGCTGGATGTGCAGCTGAGCGGCAACGTGCGCTCGGCCTCGCTCACGGCCCAGGGCCGGCAGCTGGCTTGGGGGCAGGTGGATTTGGCCCTGCGCCAGCGCCTGTTTTCGGACCGCGCCGCCCTCACCCTGCGCGTGTCCGACCTCTTCAATATGAACGCCTACCGCACCGAAATCGCCACCGCCGACCTCACCAGCACCCGCTACAGCAAAGACGAAACCCGCGTGGGCTGGCTGGGCTTCACCTGGTACATCGGGGCCAGCAAGGCCAAGCCGGGCCGCATCGAGAGCGCACCGCAGGGCGGCGGCGGCTTCGGCGGCTGAGTTAGCTGAAATCACAAGTCGCCTGACGGCTTTTCTCACCTCTCCTTCTGCAAATAGTCCCGCCGCCAATTCGTTCGGCGGCGGGATTTTTCGCTTCGGGCTGTAATGCCCGGCGCAGTGGCGCGATTCATCGACCGCAAGTGCTGCGCTCTGCAAGTGGGGCCGCCACCGTAGTTTCGGCCCGCCGAGCTTAGAATTTGCTCATCCCGACTACTTTTTCTGCAACTCTTTTTTCACACTTTCTGACTTCTATGTCAAAACAACTTTCCCTGGCCGCCGCGCTCCTGCTGGCTGCCGGCACCGTCTCGGCCCAATCGGGCAAAATCAAGGTGAAGGTGAAGCCCGGCCGCGCTGAGGTTGCCGCCCCGGCGCCCGCCCCGGCCGCC
>NZ_BAAGZM010000204.1:0-9508 GCF_054778495.1 Hymenobacter agri | reverse complement strand
CGCAGGCCGCCACCCAGGCCCGGGCCGCCCTCGACGAGGCCCGGCAGCGCACGGAGTTCATTATGGAAAGCCTGCCCGTGCTCGTCTGGACCAACCGGCCCGACGGTACGCCCGACTATTTCAACAACCGCTGGCTGGAGTTCACGGGCAAAACCCAGGCCCAGATGCAGCACATCGACTGGAGCGAGATTACCCACCCCGACGACCAGCCCGGCCTGCTGGCCGGCTGGGCCGAAGCCCTGGCCGCCGGCACGCCGTTTCAGTACGAATACCGGCTGCGGCGCCACGACGGGCAGTTCCGCTGGCTGCTGATTCGCAACGTGCCGCGCCGCAACGCCGACGGCGCCATTACCATGTGGGTGGGCGCGGCCAACGACATTCATGAGCAGCGCCAGATGGTGCAGGAGCTGCTCACGGCCAACGAGCAGCAGAACACCCTGGCCGAGCAGGCCTACCAGCTCTACCAGCGCGCCGAAAGCCAGCGCGAAACGTACCACAACCTGTTCATGCAGGCCCCGGCCATCATCTGCATCCTGCGCGGCCCCGAGCACCGCTACGAGTTTGTGAACCCGCTCTACCAGCAGGTGTTTCCGCATCGCCAGTTGCTGGGGCGCACTGTGGCCGAGGCCCTACCCGAGCTGGTGCCCCAGGGCGTCATCGGGCTGCTCGACCAGGTGTATGCGAGCGGCGAAACTTTTTACGCCCAGGAGCTGCCGCTGCGGCTGGAGCGCGACGCCAGCCAGGAGCTGCGCGACTCTTATTTTAATTTCTCCTACCAGCAATTCCAGGAAAACGGCCAGCCCGCCGGCATCATGGTGTTTGCCTTCGAGGTCACCGAGTTCGTGCGGGCCCGCCAGGCCCTTGAACGCCTGCGCGATACCGGCCCAACGCTGCCGTCGGCCTAGCCCGAAGCAACGATTGGCCCGGTTCGCGGCTCTTTGCCTAGCCCGCCCGGCGTAGTGAGCTGGTTCTTGTTCCTTCTTTTCCGCCCCCGATATGCCGCTTTCACTTTCAGCAGGCCCGCGTGAAGCAGGTGCTCTTTAAGTCGCGGCTGCGCTCGGTGCTCTACGGCGTCCGAGAAGCTGAGCCCGGCTTATTTCTGCTGCAGGAAAACCCACTGAGCCAGTGGATTCAGACAGCCCTGCACCCCCAGCACGGCGCCCGGCCCGAGGTGCGCGAGCTCGACCACACCGTGCGCCAGATGCTGAGCGCCGGCCAGGACCTGACCACCCGCTACCAGCGCGGCCAGATTGAGGAAGCCCGTACCGGCCTCGAAAGAATTGACTCCTTCGCCAACCAGATTGACACTTTGTTGTTGAGTCTGGAGCGCAACCTGGGGCTGGCCTGACACGGCCGCGGCTCCGACGCGCGTTCTGCTCGTACTTTTACCCGTATGCGGCGGCCCTTCCGGACCGTCGCGCTTTTGCCCGTTGCTACTTGCCCACCCCATGACTGCTTTCGCTGACCCCGTCGATTACCAGCGCCTGTTTCATTCCCTGCCCGAAAACCTGCTGCTGATGGCGCCCGACGCCACCATCATCGATAACACCGACAGCCACGTGGCCGCTTCGCTGAAGCCGCGGGCCGAAGTATTAGGCAAGTCGCTGTTTGAGGCATTTCCGTCGGTCGACCAGAACGAAGGCGACGTTATTTTTCAATCGCACGAGCACGTGCGCCGCTTTCGCGAGCCGCACACCATGCCCCTGATTCGCTACGACCTGGCTTTGCCCGCCGAGCAGGGCGGCGGCTTCGAGGAAATGTACTGGCAGGCCACGCATTACCCCATTCTCGACGAAACCGGCAACCTGCAGTACATTCTGCAGCGCACTCAGAACGTAACCGCGCAGCACCGCGCGAGCCTGCACGCCGCCCAAGTGCAGCGCGAGCTCGACGAAGCCCAGGACCGCACCCGCTTCATTCTCGAAAACCTGCCCGTGCTTATCTGGACGGCTACGCCGGCCGGCGACCGCGACTATTTCAATTCGCGCTGGCTCAGCTTCACGGGCAAGACGCAGGACGAGCAAACTGGCCGCCAATGGGCCCGGAGCATTCACGACGAAGACCGCGCCCGGGTGCTGGCCGCCTGGGAAAATTCGGTAGCCAGCGGCGAGCCTTACCAGGTAGAATACCGCCTGCGCCGCCACGACGGCCAGTACCGCTGGATACTAGTGCGCGCCGTGCCGCGCCGCAACGCCGAAGGCGCCATCAACATGTGGGTGGGCGCGGGCAGCGACATTCACGAGCAGCGCCAGATGGTGCAGGAGCTACTCACGGCCAACGAGCAGCAGAACACCCTGGCTGAGCAGGCCTACCAGATGTACCAGCGCGCCGAAAGCCAGCGCGAAACGTACAAGCAGCTGTTCATGCAGGCCCCGGCCATGATTGCCATTCTGCGCGGCCCCGAGCACCGCTTCGAATTCATCAACCCGCCCTACCAGCAGCTGTTTCCGCACCGCGAGCTGGCAGGCCGCACTATCGCCGAAGTATTGCCCGAAGTAAAGGAGCAGGGCATCATCGAGCTGCTCGACAACGTGTACGAGAAGGGTGAAGCCTTCCACGGCAACGAGATGAAGCTGCAGCTGGAGCGCGATGCGAGCGGTGTACTTAAGGATTCGTACTTCAACTTTGTGTACCAGCAGTTCCGCGAAGATGGCCAGCCCGCCGGCGTTATGGTCTTTGCCTTCGAGATAACGGGCCTGGTGCGGGCCCGGCAGGCCCTCGAGCAAGTGCGCGACGCCTCCTCGCAGGCCCTCGACGATGCGGCTACTGCTTAAATTCAGACGTATCTTACTTTCAGCAGGCCCGCGTGAAGCAGGTGCTCTTTAAGTCGCGGCTGCGCTCGGTGCTCTACGGCGTCCGAGAAGCCGAACCTACCTTGTTTTCCTACGCCGATAATGCCTTGGGCCAGTGGATTCAAACTTCGCTGCGCCCCGAGCTGGGCAACCTCCCCGCCGTGCACGAGCTGGAACGTACCGTGCAGCAGATGCTGCGCACCGGCCAGGAGCTGGCCACCCGCTACCAGCGCGGCCAGATTGAGGAAGCCCGCACCGGCCTCGACCAGATTAACAACTACGCCGACCAGATTGAAGCCCAGCTTGTGCATCTGGAAAGCAACGTGAAATAATTCACCCTAAACCTCGGCGCTGAGCGCACAAAAAAGGGCTGCCCATCGGGCGGCCCTTTTTTGTGGCGGGTCTTGCCGGCTTACGCCAGCAGAACTTCCTCCTCAGTCGTGGCTGGCGCCAGCTCAAACGCCTCGGCCAGCAGCTCATAAGAGCGCACCCGGTCTTCGAAGCTGGCGGTGATGGTGACGGCTGTAATCTCGTCGACACCGTACTCGGCGGCCATGGCGGTGAACTGGGCGTGCACCTGGGCGGGCGTGCCGCTCACAATGCGGTGGCGGTTGTGGTGCAGGTGGGCCTGGTCTTCGGCCGTGAACTGATAGGTGCGCACTTCCTCGGCAGAGGGGAAGGTGCGGAACTCGCCCCGGTTGAAGCGGATGAGCTGCATGTCCATGGCCTTGCGTAGCTCGGCGGCTTTCTCCTCGGTATCGGCGCACATCGTGAACACAGCCACATTGGCCAGCGGCGCAGCTAGCTCCGGCGAGGGCCGGAACCGCTCGCGGTACTGCTGCACGGCCGCCGGCCCGCCGTTGCCGTTGATGAACTGCGCGAACGAAAACGCCATGCCCAGGTGCGCGGCAAACAGCCCGCTCTGGCCGCTGGAGCTCAGCAGCCACAGCTCCGGCGTGGTGGCCGACTGCGGAATGGCCATCACCCGCTCGTGGATAGTTTCGGGCACTTTGTCGTCGCGCAGGTAGGCCTGCAGGTCCATCAGCTGCTCGATGAAGTCCTTCTCGTTGAACTGGTTGCTGGGGTTGAGAGCGTAGGCCGTGAGGCGGTCGGCGCCGGGCGCGCGGCCCATACCGAGGTCGATACGGCCTGGAAACAGGGCTTCGAGCATGCGGAAGTTCTCGGCCACCTTCAGGGCCGAGTAATGCGGCAGCATAATGCCGCCCGAACCCAGGCGGATGCGCTGCGTCTGGCTGCCGAGGTGGGCGATGAGGACTTCGGGCGTCGAGCCGGCCAAGGTATTGGTATTGTGATGCTCGCTCACCCAGAAGCGGGAGTAGCCGAGGCGGTCGGCCAGCCGGGCCAGCTGCACGGTTTCGAGCAGGGCCTCGCGGGGGGTGCTGCCGGGCCGGATGGGCGACTGGTCGAGCACGTTGAGACGGAGTTTAGGGGCGGAAGAAGACATGTGAATATGCTGGGCATTACCTTCAGCGAAGGTTCTGCCGTGAAATAAAAGAGCGGCGGCAGCGCACGGCGCGGCAGTTGGCCGATGATGCTAAACCGCCAGTTGGCCCTTCCGGTTCAGGCCCGTTTATTATCACCTTCGATGAACAAATGCCCGATTGCCTGTTTAGAGCCGAACTGCTTGCTACTTTTTCACCACCCACCGCTTTTCTTTCAACAATGAGTGACCAGAATTTCGTGAACCTCACCGTGGCCGACGGCACCGAGATGCGCGCCTACACGGCCTTCCCCAGCAGCACCGGCCCCGTGCCGGGCATCATCCTGCTGCAGGAAGCTTTTGGCGTGAACGAGCACATCCGCAGCGTGGCCGACCGGCTGGCGGCGGCCGGCTACGCCGTTATTGCCCCCGAGCTGTTCCATCGCACGGCCGCCCCGGGCCTAGAAATTCCCTACGCCAACTTTAGCAGCGAGGCCATGCCGCACTACGCGGCCATCAACAATACCGACCTGACGGCCGACCTGCAGGCCTCCTACGACTGGCTGCAAAGCCAGCCGCTGGTGAAAGCCGATAAAATCGGCAGCATCGGCTTCTGCCTGGGCGGCCGCGTGTCGTTTCTGGCCAATGCTGTGCTGCCGCTGGCGGCGGGCGTATCGTACTACGGTGGCGGCACCGAAACCATTGCCGACCGCGCCAAGGACCTGCACGCCACCCACCTGTTCTTCTGGGGCGGGCTCGACGAGCACATCGGCAAAGAGCAGATTCGCCAGGTAATTGAGGCCGTGGAAGCGGCTCAGAAGCCCTACATCAACACCGTCATCTCCTACGCCGACCACGGCTTCCACTGCGACGCCCGCCCCAGCTACCATCCCGAAGCCGCCAAAGAAGCCTGGGCGCTGACGCTGGCCTTCTTCGGCGAGAAGCTGGGAGCGTAGGCATCTCTCTTCCGTAGCAGAACGATTGTAGAGACGCGACACGTCGCGTCTCGGCGTCCGCGCCGTTCGGGAATCGGTCTGCCACATCGTTCAACGACGCGACGTGTCACGTTTCTACATCGTCCCTGCACCAATACAAAGGCCCGATTTCAGTTGAAATCGGGCCTTTTCGTCTAAGGGCTGCCCCGTAGGGGTACCGTAGCCTCAGGCTGATACCGCTTCGGCTGCCGCGGCCTGCCGCCCCAGGTACTGCGCCATGCTGCTGGCCAGAATAATCTGCAGCGCGTGGTAGAGCATAAGCGGCAGCAGAATGAGGCCGGTAGCAGCGCTGGCCGGAAACAGCAGGCTGGCCATCACGCTGCCGTGCACCAGCGACTTCTTCGAGCCGCAGAAAACAGCCACAATCTGGTCGGCCCGCGGAAACTGCAGCGCCCGACTCAGGCCCCAGATGATGCCGAACACCATCAGGTATAGGGCCACCATGCCCGCGCTCAGCTTGGCAATGTCGGCCGGGCGGTAGCTAATGAAAATGCCTTCGGCAAACGACTCGCAGAAGGCCGTAAAGACGATGAGCAGAATGGTCACCTGGTCGAAAATGCGCAGGCCGGCCTTGTGGCGGTCGGCGAAGGCGTGGAAGCGGGAGTTGAGCAGCACCCCCGCCCCTACCGGCAGCACTACCTGCCACAGCAGTTGCAGCCCCAGGCTCCAGAGCTGCCCGCCGCCCGTGCCGGTGTGCAGAAACAAACTGCACAGCAGCGGCGTGAAGACAATGCCCAACAGGCTGGAAATGCTGGCGTTGAAGATGGCCGCCGGCAGGTTGCCGCCCGCAATGCTCACCATCACCACCGACGTGGAAACCGTGCTGGGCAGCGCGCACAGAAAGAAAATGCTCTGCCACAGCTCCTCTCCTTCGGCCCCAAACAACGGCCGCACCAGCAGCGCCAGCGCCGGAAACAGCACGAACGTGCTAAGCTGCGTGAGCACGTGCAGCCGCCAGTTGCGCATGCCCTCGCGCAGCTTCTCAAAGCTCAACTTGAGGCCATAAAAGAAGAACACCAGCGCCACGCCCACCGTGGTAATGGCGTGCCACGGCACCGGACTGGCCTTGCTGCCCAGGCCGGGCGCCAGGTAGGCCAGCCCCACCACGCCCAGCAGCGCCAGCAAAAACCAATCGAGCCCGGCGCGGGATAACAGGGCGACGAAACGGTTGGGCGCGGCGGGTGCGGGAGGTGGGGTCATGGGGCAAGAATACGCCCACCCGGCTGCGGATGATGCGACCGGACACAAAAAAGCGCCGGACTCGGGCCAGTCCGGCGCTTTTTAACGCCTATCATCCTAAGCGCAGCGAAGGACCTTATCACATTTGCAATAAATACTTACTCAGACGTGTTAAGGTCCTTCACTGCGCTCAGGATGATAGACGGGCGGAGTTACTCCGTCGGCACGCCGCCGCCCAGGCCGGGGGCGGCGTTGCCCTGCACGCCCTGCACGTTGGGCACGCCCATTTTCTCCTCACGCTTGCGCTGATACTTGTTGAACTGCGCGGGCGTCAGCACTTCCTTCAGGGCTTCGAGGCGCGAGCGGCCGGCGCTTTCGATGATGCCGGCCAGCTTGCGCGGGTCGGACTTGTAGCGCAGGCGGCCGGTTTCCACCATCTCCACGCCGCGGCGGTTGATAACGCGCACCTTCTCGGTTTGCTGGGGATTCAGGCCCAGGTTCTGCTGCATATTGGTGGTGAGGGCGTTGGCCTTGGCATCGACCACGGCGTCGGGGGCCACGATGGTTTCGACGGGCTCGGCCGAAGCGGCGGCCACTTTGGTTTTGGTTTTCACGCCGGGCTGGCCAGCGGTTTTTACTTTGGTTTTAACAGTGGTGGGAGTCTGCGCGCGGGTCGCCGGCGCGGCGATGAGCACGGCCAGCGCCACGAGCGACGGGAGCAACAAGCGTTTCATAAGCGAAGCAAAAAACAGCGGGCTGGGGCCCTGAGAATATAGCAAAATAACGGAGTAAATATCGGCCGAAAACCCGGTCCGTTCCCACGCCAACGCGGCTACGGCCACGTTTCGTGCCAACCCGACCGGAAAATTCGGGCCTCGCTGGCTGGCCTTGCAACCTTTGCGCCGCTTTTTCCATACTATTGACCATGAAACAAGCCAAACGCTCGAAAACCAACTGGCTGCTGGCCGCCGGCCTCGGGGCGGCTACTCTGGCCCTTTCCATGTGGGGCAATCGCCGCGGCTCCTACGACTTGAGCCGGCGCGTGGTGCTCATCACCGGCGGCTCACGTGGGCTGGGCCTGGTGCTGGCCTGCCAGGCCGTGCACGAAGGTGCCCGCGTAGCCATTTGCGCCCGCGACGAGGCCGAACTCGCCCGCGCCCGCCAGGACCTGCTCATGGCCGGCGCGGCCGAAGCCGACGTCATCACCCTCTCGCGCGACATCACCAACGAGGTCGAGGTCCGCACCATGGTAGCCGAAGTCGAAAACCGCCTCGGGCCGGTTGATGTACTCATCAACAACGCCGGCATCATCACCGCCGGGCCACTCGACAACATGGACGTGCGCGATTTCGAGGACTCGATGGCCACGCACTTCTGGGCGCCGCTGCACGCCATGCCGGCCGTGCTGCCCAGCATGCGCCGCCGCGGGGCGGGCCGCATCGTCAATATTTCGAGCCTGGGCGGCAAGGTGGCCCTGCCCCACATGGCCCCGTACAGCGCCAGCAAGTTCGCGCTGGTAGGGTTGTCCGAAGGCTTTCGGGCCGAGCTGCGCCACCACGGCATTGCCGTGACGACGGTGTGCCCCGGCCTGCTGCGCACCGGCAGCGCCGACCACGCCGAGGTAAAAGGCCAGCATCAGAAGGAGTTTGCCTGGTTTAGCATCGCCGACTCGCTGCCGGGCTTCACGCTCAGCGCCGAGCAGGCGGGCCGCCAAATATGGAACGCCTGCCGCCGCGGCGATGGCGAAGTCATTCTCTCCATCCCGGCCAAATTCCTGGCGGCCTTCCACGGCCTGCTGCCCGGCACCACCACCGACATTCTGAGCTGGATGAACCGCGCTCTGCCCGCCACCGGCGAAAGCCCGGCCGCCAACGTGCGCCGCACCGGCTTCGAAAGCGAGTCGGACCTGACCCGCTCGCCACTCACGGCCCTTAACCGCAAAGCCGCCACGAAAAACAACGAGCTGTAAAAGTTTTAATGAACGTTATGCCGAGCGCAGCCGAGACAGCTCGCGTGCAGCAGTAATCCACGCATCAGGATGTACTGTGGCACGCGAACTGCCTTGGCTGCGCTCAGCATGACGGCATTTTTAACCAGTTTGGCGATGTTGGTGCATCTTGCGCCATGCATTTCCCCGTCGAGCTGGCCCTGGGCCCCGCCCGCCTGCCCGTGCACCTGCTGTGCGAGGTACTGGCCTATTCCCTAGGCTACCGCCTCTACCAACACCTGCGCGCTGGCTATCCCGACCGCATTAGCGACGCGCACCGGCAGTGGATATTCGTGGGGGCGGCGGCTGGGGCGCTACTTGGCTCGCGCCTGCTGGGGTTGCTCGAACACCCCGCCGAACTGCTGCACCCGCCGGGCGGCTGGCTCTACTATTTCACCAATAAAACCATTGTGGGCGGTTTTCTGGGCGGCCTCGTGGGCGTGGAGCTAACCAAGAAGTACCTGGGCGTAACGGCCAGCAGCGGCGACCTCATGGTGTTTCCCATCATCCTGGGTTTAGCCATTGGCCGGCTAGGCTGCTTCTTCAGCGGGCTCGAAGACGGCACCTACGGCACGGCCACTTCCCTACCCTGGGGCATCAATTTCGGCGATGGCGTGCGCCGCCATCCCACCAACCTCTACGAAATTCTGTTTCTGGCGGCGCTGGCGCTGCTGCTGTGGCTGCTGGAGCGGTGGCGCGGGCCGCTGCCTGATGGCCGGCGGTTCGAGCTGTTTCTGAGCGGCTATTTGCTGTTTCGGCTGCTGGTGGAATTCATTAAGCCCATGCCGGCTACCTGGCTGGGGCTTACGGCCATTCAGTGGGCCTGCGTGGCGGGGTTGGGGTATTATGTTTGGGGGTGGATACGAGAAATCCGATTTAAATACGCTACATAACTGACATGGAAATAAATTATACACTGGATAAAACTGACTTTTTGAACCACCAGCTCTACCTGGCTTCAAATTCTGAACGCATCAAAAAAAATCGCTTGAAGGGGCGAATCTGGATGGTTATACTGTTTTTATCATTAGCCTATTTATTTGGCGGTGGTCTAAGTGAGGATGGTTCTGTGATTATGTCGGTCGATGCAAATTTTAATTCGGGCTGCGTGCAT
>NZ_BAAGZM010000203.1:0-6725 GCF_054778495.1 Hymenobacter agri | reverse complement strand
GAGCTGGTGCGCCACCTGCCCGCCGACCGGTGGCCCGCGTACACCCTGGGCAGCCGACGGCTGAATCAGGCCATTGCTGCCGGGCCGCGCTACCCAATCAGCACAGTGGGCCGGCTGCGCCACGAGCGCGCCCAATCGACGGAGGAGCGTCTGGCCGTGAAGCGGTATAACTACAACGCCCGCTATAGCCGGCGCGAAAAAATCCGGCGTTACGCCGCCGTCGAGTTTATGGTAGATACTACTGGCCGGGTGTTCAGTCCTAAAGTCCGGCCCGGTTACGACGCCGACCTGGCCGCTCCGGTGCTGGCGACTGTGCAGCAGCTCCGGGCTTGGAAACCGGCCCGTTACGCGCAACTGGTGCCCGGCAAAGCAGGCGGGGCGTTGCAGCTCCAGTGGCGGTTGAAGCCGGCGATGGGCATCGTGGAAGTGGGTGTCACGCCGGCCGGAGCTATTCTGATAAGCTCGACCTGGGATGAAGCCGCTACGCGCCTGCTGCTGGAGCGGCAGCAGGCCGAGAAGCAAAAAGCTCGGTACCAAGCCAAGCTGGCAGCTCGGGTAGCACGCCGCGACAGCATTTTGCGCAACGGGGGCAAACTGTCGGCCGCCGACCTGGCCGCGCCCACCGCCGAAGGGCTATTTTATGAATTAGGCAACATAGGCCTGGGATGGGCAAACTGCGACCGGTTCATCGATTCCCCTCAGCCGCTGGTCAGATTTGCAGTACAGGCATCAGCGCGAAATGCGCAAATAATGCTGGTATTTAGTGAATTGCGGTGTGTGGTTTCCGGGCAGGAGGGGACAAATGCTGCCAGCACGGTTTTTCAGCACCTCCCAAGCGGTGCTAAAGTCACCATCGTGGCCATTCGCTGGGAGCAGGGAAAGGCGCTGCTGGCAGCTGCCCCCGCCACAATCGCAGCTCTCACTTACGCGGAGCCTCTTCAATACCGACCAATAACCATGCTAGAGCTACAGCAGGCGTTGGCCAGCCTATAGCCGGATATATAGCATCAGTGGGGATGGCACTCAAGATTTTGCCTTCGCCAACCTTGAGGTCGAAGAGGGAGTATTGAGGCGATAACCTCGACGCTGCGGGCCAGTTGCGCCCGCAACTAAGCCGAGCCGTAATCCTTCATTGATTCTGGCCCCTCCGGGCCACTTCGTAGTATGGCGCATTCCCTTGCATTGGCCGGTAAGCGCCGCAGCATTCAGGCCCTGGCGCCGCTGAACCTGTTTCTGGCCGATGTGCGCGATGGGGTGGGGCCGTACCTGGCCATCTACCTACTGTCGGTGCGGCACTGGCAGCCGGGGGCCATTGGGCTGGCCATGTCGCTGCCCGGGCTGGTGGCCGTGCTGCTCCAGACGCCCGCCGGCTCGCTGGTCGATACGTCGACGCATAAGCGGCGGCTGCTGGTGCTGGCTTCGGTGGTGGTGGCGGTTAGCTGCGTGGCGGCCGTCACGTTCGTGTCGCCGCCCGTTATTTATGCCACCCAGATGCTGACAGGCGCCGCCACCACCATCTACGCGCCGGTAGTGGCGGCCATCACGCTGGGGCTGGTGGGGCACCGGCGCTTCGCCCAGCAAACCGGCCGCAACGAGGCCTGGAATCACGGCGGCAACGTGCTGGCCGCGATACTGGCCGGCCTCATTGGCTATTACTGGCGCTACGAAGGCATTTTCTATCTCGTGGCCGTGATGTGCGCGCTGGGCTGCTGGTCGGCCCTGCGCATCAACCCGCAGGATATCGACAACGACCTCGCCCGCGGCCAGGGAGCTGACCAGCCTGAAACCGACGAGATTGAAACCGCCGGTAAGGAGCCGGCTGCAAAAGAATCTGCCGCAGCTAAAGCCATTCCGAAAGCTCCCAAGGATTCCGCCGCCAAGTCATCGGCCGAAGCCGACCCGGCGGCCGAAAAGGATGGCGGGCAAACCGCCGGCTTCCGGCAGGTGCTGGGCAACCCGCGCATTTTGCGCTTTGCCATTGCGGTGGTGCTGTTTCACTTTGCCAACGCGGCCATGCTGCCGCTGGTAGGTCAGAAGCTGGCCCTGAGCAACCAGAAGGCTTCGGCGCTGTTCATGTCGGCCTGCATCATCGTGGCTCAGCTGGTGATGATTCCGGTGGCGGCGTGGGTGAGCCGGCGCGCGCCCGACGCGGGCCGCAAGCCGGTGTTTCTGCTGGCGTTTGCGGTGCTGCCGGTGCGCGGCGTGCTCTACACGCTCAGCAACAACGCCTATTTCCTGGTGGGCGTGCAGATGCTCGACGGGCTGGCCGGCGGTATTTTCGGCGTCATCAGCGTGATTATGATTGCTGACCTCACGCGCGGCACCGGGCGCTTCAACTTCGTGCAGGGGGCCATTGCTACGGCGCTGGGCATTGGAGCCTCGCTGAGTACGGTGGGCGCGGGGTATCTGGTGCAGCACTTCGGTTACCGGGTGGGCTTCCTGGCGCTGGCGGCCGTGGCGGCCGTGGCGCTGGCCTTCTTCTGGTTTTTCGTGGAGGAGTCGAACCCGGCTGAGAGCAAAAAAGCGAAAGCGGAACAGCAGCCCGCGTAAGGTTCGAGTACCCCGAAATTTTATTTCGGCCCGTTGAAACGAGTTGCATGCGCGAGCCGAAATGAAATTTCGGGGTACTCGGCCCTACAGCTTAACCCCAAGCTTCGCGCCCACGCTTTCCAAGTCATTCACCACCGCATCGAGCAGCGGAATACCTTCGAGCAGACGGTTGGCGGCCATTTCACGCTCCGGGTCGCCGGGGATGAGAACGTGTTTGCCCTCCACGGCCTGCGCGCCGCGGAAAGTCGAAATCCAGTTATCCATGTGGGCTTTGAACTCGTCGGCGGGCCGGAAGGCGTCGACGCGCATGGCCCCGAAGAAGTGGCCCAGGCCCAGGCCTACCGGGTTGGCTGATGGCTGCAGAAACGCCACGAACGGCGGCACCCACGGCCCGTAGTTGGCCCCCGACAGCACAGCCGAGAAAATATCCACCACCGCGCCCAGGCCATAGCCTTTGTGCGAGCCGGTGGCCCCGCCGAGCGGCAGCAGGGCGCCGCCGTTTTTCACGGCGTTAGCGTCGGTGCTGGGCTGGCCGTCGGCGGTCTGGGCCCAGCCTTCGGGCAGGGGCAGGCCTTTGCGCTGGGCAATTTCGAGCTTGCCGTTGGCGGCGGTGGTGGTGGCCATGTCGAGCACGAAATCGGGCTGCTCGCCGGCGGGTACGGCCACGGCAATGGGGTTGGTACCCAGGAGTCTATCCAACGAATAAGTGGGCGCGACCAGCGGCGAGGCGTTGGTCATGGCGATGCCCATCATGTCGTGAGCCAACGGCAGCATGGCGTGGTAGCCGGCAATGCCGAAGTGGTTGGAGTTCTTCACCGAAACCCAGCCCGTGCCCACCTGCTGGGCTTTTTCGATAGCTACGCGCATAGCTTTGGGGCCGACCACGAGGCCGAGGCCGCCATCGCCGTCGACCACGGCGGTGCTGGGCGTTTCGTAGGTGATGCCTACCCGGGGCGCGGCATTGATGCGGCCGGCCTCCCACAGCCGCACGTAGCCCACCAGCCGGGCCACGCCATGCGAGTCCACGCCGCGCAGGTCGGCCGAGAGTAGGGTTTCGGTGGCCAGCGTGGCATCGGCCTCGGGGCAGCCAATGCTACGGAAGACGCTTTCGGTGAAGGTGAAAAGCTGGCTGTAGGAGAAGGTGGGCATTTTGGGGACTTAGAGGCTTAGCATGACGTTCTATTCAGTGTGACGGTCAACGAGACTACGCCGCCAGCATTTCGGCCAGCACGCCTTCCTTCAGGGCAAAGGCCGAGGTGCGGATGCGCGTGATTTCCGTGATGCCCAGTACGAAGTCAATCAGCACGGCCGCCACCACCAGCATGTCGGCCCGCATGGGCAGAATGCCGGGCAGGGCCTTGCGCTGCTCGTGGTTGCCGCTGAGCAAGTGGCGGTAGCTGGCCTGGAACGATTCCAGCGCCAACTCGGTGCAGGGCGGTAGCTCGCTCTCGGTGCGCAGGCGGCCCAACTGCATGTCGGCCAGGCTGTCGAAGCTGCCCGAGGCGCCCACCAGGCTGGCGGGCCGGTAGCGCCGCACGGCTTCGATGAGCGGTTCCAGTACCGTGGCGAGGTAGTGCTGCTCGGCTTCCATTGCTTCGGCCGGAAACACGCCGCTGGGGTCGGGGAAAAACTTATCGAGCAGGCGCTGGGCACCGATTTCGAAGCTTTGCTTCCAGAAAATAGTGGTTTGGTTGGCAATGATGAACTCGACCGAGCCGCCACCGATATCCATAATCAGCTGTGCTTCCTCGCCCAAATCCACGGCCTGGCGCACACCTTCGCAAATCAATTCCGCCTCGCGCTCGCCCGGTATCACGTTCACCCGAATGCCGGTTTGCTCGAAGATGTCGCGCACTAGGTCGGGGCCGTTTTTGGTTACGCGCATGGCGCTGGTGGCCGTGGCGCGCACCTCGCTCACGTCGTGCAGCTCCATTTCCTCCTTGAAGCCGGCCAGCGTGTGCAGGGCGCGGTCGTAGGCCGCCGGGGCAATAATACCCTGGCTGATGCCGCCTTCGCCGAGGCGCACGCCGGCCTTGGTGCGTAGGATGGTGGAGGGCTTATGACCGGGTACGGCGGGCATTTCCACGATGAGTAGGTGGAAGGTGTTGGTACCCATGTCGATGAGGGCAAGGCGGCGATGGTGGCTAACGGGTTGGTGCATGGCAAATGGGGGAGGCAAAAGCGGCAAAACGCAAGGCGGCAGGCGGCACGGGGCCAGACTTCCGCCGGCTTCCTACGTAACTTTCTGCGCAAATAAGGGCTATGGGCAACGAAAATCTGATATCGACGAAGAAGTGCCCGGCTTGTCAGCAGTGGTCACACTGGCAGCAGCAGGCCCACGACCGCTGCGAGCATTGCGGCGAGCTGCTCGACCCCCGCGCGCAGCAGGAAGCTACGGAGCGGGCTGCCACGGAGCACCTGCGCGGCGGCATTCAGCTGATAGAAATCGGCCCCGACGACAGCGACCTGGTGCGTTTTCTCAAAACCATTGCCCGCGGCGGCCAGCTGGTGTTCATTGCGATTCTCGGGTTTATTGTGTGGCTCGTAACCGTGCTGACGGGCTGATATGCGGCTGCCGGCCGTGTTGCGCCAGCCCCTGTTTGTGGGCAGCGTGCTCCTCTACGGGGCCTACCAGTTGAACAGGCGCGGGCTGCACCGGCCGCTGCCGGAGTGGCTCACCTCATACCTGAGCGACGTGCTGTGCCTGCCTGTCATCCTGAGCTTGGCACTGGCCGCCCACCAGGCACTGTACGGCCGCCGCGCCACGCTGCCCGGCACTTGGGTGCTGACGGCCTGGACTACAGTGGCACTGTGGTTCGAGGTGTTGCTGCCGCGGTGGTCGGCCCAGGCCGTGGCCGACCCTTGGGACGTGCTGGCCTATGGCGTGGGTGCGCTCATCTTTCACCGCTGGCTGAACCGGACGGGCTGACGCGGCACCCACAGTCCGCGCTACGTGGCGAACCGGCAAAACGTGCCCAGCGGTAGTTTCCGCTGGCCGGCGTCGTGCAGGTAAATCTCGCCCAGCTCGCGCACGGCCTTGGTACCGGGGAAAATGGCGGTGGTCAAATTATCCAGAATCAGGGCCGAGAAGCCCAGCGAGTAGAGGTTCACCACGAAGAAATGGTCCTCGGGGTCGAGCAGCTGCTGGCTGAGCTTGAGCATCTCGTTGAGCTCGTCTTCGAGCTGCCACTTCTCGCCGTTGGGGCCGCGGCCGTAGGCGGGCGGGTCGAGGATGAGGCCCTGGTACTTGCTGCCGCGCTTCACCTCGCGCCGCACATACTTCATGGCGTCTTCCACCAGCCAGCGCACGCCGTCGAGCTGGCTGGCCTCCATGTTGTCGCGGGCCCAGAAATTCACCTGCTTCACCGAGTCGAGGTGCGTGACGTCGGCCCCGGCGGCGCGGGCGGCCAGCGTGGCCGCGCCGGTGTAGGCGAAGAGGTTGAGCACGCGCGGCAGCTTGGCGCGGCGCTTCCGCGTCTGGTTGTAGATGAACTGCCAGTTGGGGTCCTGCTCCGGAAACAGCCCAACGTGCTTGAACGACGAGAGGCCCAGGCGGAATTTCAGCTTCAGCCCGTCGGGCCGCTCGTAGGCAATCACCCACTGTTCGGGCATGCTGGGCTTGAGGCGCCACTGGCCTTTTTCGGTGGAGCCGGGGGCGCGGGCGAAGGCGGCATCGGCCTTTTCCCACTCTTTGAGTGGCAGGTGCGGGTCCCAGATGGCCTGCGGCTCGGGCCGGGCCAGCACGTATTTGCCGAAGCGTTCGAGCTTCTGGAAGTTGCCGGAATCAATCAGCTCGTAGTCGGGCCAGGGCGAGGTGGTGAGGAAGTCGTACATAAGCAGGCCGCAAAGGTAGGGTGCCTTGTTCAAGCGGTTCAGGCCCTCGTTCATCGAACTACCCGAGTCCACCTGCTGCCCGTCACTTAGCTTTACCGGATGCGAACAGCTTTACCCTGGAAAACTTTTCTCCTGGCTTTCGTGCTGCTGCTGAACGCCTGCTCCTCGCCGGGGCAGGAGGTGGGTGCGCCGCCGCCCGTGCAGGATTCCACCTTCGGGCCGCTCACGCCGCGCCGCATTGTCTCGACGGAGCCGCTGCTACGTGGCCGCGTACTCGACCGCAATGACTCCGTGCTCATCGCCACGCGGCCCGTGTACCTGCTCGCGCTGCCCACGCGCCC
>NZ_BAAGZM010000202.1:0-6730 GCF_054778495.1 Hymenobacter agri | reverse complement strand
GCAGGCGCTGGCCGGCCAGCATGGTGCCTTGGTCGTGGGCGGCTTTGGCCAGCAGCAGGTGAGCCGTCTGGCAGTACGGAAACGCCTGGGCCAGCTGCTCGAGCTCGCGCACTTCGGCCGGCCCCAGGGCGGTGGGGCGTTCCAGAACGTGCAGAAGGGTGGCGCGGGTCACGACGGTGGGCAAAAAGACGAGAACAAAACGAAGCTATTTCCGCTAAAGTGGGCCCAAAGGGCATGAAGCGGGGCGCAACATTACGCCAATTTAAGCAAACGCCCGCGGGGCTTTCGCAACAAAAAAGCCGCTCAGAGCTAATGCGCTGGCAGTTACCCGCAATAATTTGCCGGTTTTTTCGCCACCGCACAACTCCGCGTCCGCTACCAGTTGGCCACCGATTTATTGAAGATGTCGGTAATGATTTTGTCGGTGGTGGTGCGCACGGCCGTGGGGTCGCTGTTGATGGTGGCGATGTTGCGGTTGGCGGGGTAGTCGTCGAAGTTCTGAAAAACCTGCTCGAAGCTCTGCTTGTCGTCCTTGGTGTTGGTGAAGCGGATTTTGACCTGAATGGTGAGGCGGTTCGAGCCCGCCTGCGACACCCCGCCCACCTGCTGAATAGACGCCGGCGCAAAATCGTAGGCCACGATGTTGCCGTCGAACTGCAGGTCGCCGTCGCGCGGCACCAGCCGCAGGTTGGTGTTGCGCTGGAAATAGTCTTTGAGGTCTTCCGTAAAGCGCTGGGTCAGAAACGCCGGCCCCTGCGGCGAGTTATTCTGAATGGTGGCAATAGAAATCGTGCGCACCGCGGGGTCGATGTTGGTGCCGTTGAACGAGTAGATGCCGCAGCCACTCATTAGTAAGCTGATAGCCAATAGCTGATAGCCAATAGCTCTCCGGGTAAATACCTTCAAAAAGCTAATGGCTAACAGCTTACAGCTATCAGCTAAATCAAACTTGCTCCAGGTCATACTGCTTGAGTTTGCGGTAGAGGGTGCGTTCTGAGATGCCCAGGTCGTGGGCGGCGTATTTGCGCTTGTTGTTGTGCTTGCGCAGAGCCTTGAGAATCATCTCCTTCTCCTTCACGTCGAGCGAGAGCGTTTCTTCCTCGGTTTCGTGCGGAATGTCTTCCACCGGGGTGACGTCGTCGTAGCCCGAAGCGGGTTCGGCGTGGAAAGTCGTGGGCGCTGCTGGCAGAAAGTATTCGTTGCTACCAGACCCCTCAAACGCCGCGCCGGCGCCGGTATTGCCGAACAGGTGGCTGTTTTGGCGTAGCAATTCCTGGGCCTCGTGCGGACGCTGGCCCGAAGCCAGCTCCAGCACCATTTTTTTCAGGTCCGTCATGTCGCGGCGCATGTCGAACAGGATTTTATAGAGCAGGTCGCGCTCCGAGTAGTTGCCAACGCTGCCATCGGCCGTGCCTGCGCCGCCCAGCAGCATGGGCAGGCGGCTGCTCTGGTCTTGGGGCAGGTAAGGGGCCAGGCGGCGGGCGTCCACGTCGCGGTCGGTTTCAAGCACCGACATCTGCTCGGCGATGTTCTTGAGTTGGCGGATGTTGCCGGGGAAGCGAAAGCGCGTGAGCACCGGCACCGCATCGGGCGTGAGGGTGATGGGCCGGGTGCGGTACCGCTCGGCCGCGTCGGAGGCAAACTTGCGGAACAGCAGGTAGATGTCGTCGCCGCGCTCGCGCAACGGCGGTACGGTAATGGGCACCGTGTTCAGGCGGTAGTACAGGTCTTCGCGGAAAGTGCCGGCCTGCACGCGGTCGAGCAGGTTCACATTGGTGGCGGCCACCACGCGCACATCGGTTTTCTGCACCTTGCTGCTGCCCACGCGAATGAACTCGCCGTTCTCCAGCACGCGCAGCAGGCGGGCTTGGGTACCCAGCGGCATCTCGCCAATCTCATCGAGGAAGATGGTGCCGCCGTTGGTGACTTCGAAATAGCCCTTGCGGGCCTCATTGGCCCCGGTGAAGGAGCCTTTCTCGTGGCCAAACAGCTCCGAATCAATTGTGCCCTCCGGGATGGCGCCGCAGTTGATGGCGATGAACTGCCCGTGCTTGCGCGGTGAGAGCGCGTGAATAATCTTGGAAAACGACTCCTTGCCCGACCCGCTTTCGCCGGTGATGAGCACCGTCATATCGGTCGGTGCCACCTGGGCGGCCACCTGAATGGCGTAATTCAGCGCTGGCGCGTTGCCGATGATGCCGAACCGGAGCTTGATGGATTGGATTTCTTGCGTAGTCAATTGAAATGTGTTTGGAGCGCCCTGCTATCTTGTTCGCGCACAGAGTTAAAGGGTTTTATCTTCTTGACTCAGTACGCTGTACGAGTCTTAATCTACCGCTTCGCCCAGCAAAGCCGCGCCAGTGGTGCTGGTAGCCAGTACGTTCACGTAATCACCTTTCTTGAAGTTTTGCTTCGGAAAGATGACGACTTGGTTCTGGTCGTTGCGGCCGCTGAGGTGTTCGGCCGAGCGTTTCGAGGGGCCCTCTACCAGTACCTGGTGCACGCGGCCCACCATGCGGGCGTAGCGGGCGCGGGCGTGCTGCTGCTGCAGGTCGATGATTTCCTGGAGGCGGCGCTTCTTGGTTTCGAGCGGAATGTCGTCTTCAAGCTTGCGGGCGGCCAGCGTGCCGGGGCGCTCCGAGTAGAAGAAATTGTAGGCCATGTCATACTTCACCAGGTCGAGCAGGCTCAGCGTGTCCTGGTGCTCCTCCTCGGTTTCGGAGCAGAAGCCGGCAATCATGTCGGTCGAAATAGCGCAGTCTTCTCCCAGAATCTCACGGATTCTAGCCACCCGCTCCTCATACCAGGGGCGGTCGTAGGTGCGGTTCATCAAGGCCAGCACGCGCGAGTTGCCGCTCTGGGCCGGCAGGTGGATGTACTTGCAGATGTTGGCGTACTTGGCCATCGTGTGCAGTACCTCGTCGGTGATGTCCTTGGGGTGCGAGGTCGAGAAGCGCACGCGCAGCTCGGGGCTGATGAGGGCCACGCGCTCGAGCAGCTGGGCGAAGTTGACATGCTCGGTGCCGTCGGCCGAAGCCCACTTGTAGGAGTCCACGTTCTGGCCCAGCAGCGTCACTTCCTTGTAGCCGGCGGCCACCAGCGCGCTGGCTTCCTCGATGATGCTGTGCGCATCGCGGCTGCGCTCGCGGCCGCGGGTGAAGGGCACCACGCAGAACGAGCACATGTTGTCGCAGCCGCGCATGATACTGATGAAGGCCGACACGCCGTTGGAGTTCAGGCGCACGGGCGTGATGTCGGCGTAGGTTTCCTCGCGGCTCAGCAGCACGTTCACGCCTTTCTGGCCGCCATCTACCTGCTCGATTAGGCCGGGCAGGTCGCGGTAGGCGTCGGGGCCCACCACGAGGTCCACAATCTTTTCTTCTTCCAGAAACTTGCTTTTCAGGCGCTCGGCCATGCAGCCGAGCACACCCACCAACATGCTGGGCTTGCGCTTTTTGTGCGAGTTAATCTGCTTGAGGCGCATGCGCACCGTCTGCTCGGCCTTCTCGCGGATGGAGCAGGTATTGAGCAGTACGAGGTCGGCGTTGGCGAGGTCGTCAGTGGTGTCGAAGCCCTCATCAAACAGGATGCTCGACACGATTTCGGAGTCCGAGAAATTCATCTGGCAGCCGTAGCTCTCGATGTAGAGCTTGCGCTGGCGGCCGGTGCGGGTAGCGGCCGTCACGCGCACGTCGCCGCTGGGCGTGGCTTCGGCGGTGGGGGCGGCTTTATCTAAAAAATCGAGGGTTAACAGAGGTTGGGCCATATTATAGTCGCGTTTCGGCGGACGACAAAGATACGGCGGCCCCGGCGAAAATGACAGAATGGCAGAAGACGCAATGAGCAGTGAATAATTAAGACCGTCATGCTGAGCACAGTCGAAGCATCTCAACCGTGCAACTAATCAATGCCGATTGCAACGAAGTAGTAGAGTTGCTTCGACTGCGCTCAGCATGACGGTCTTTTGTATCTGCCGTTTCTTTGCGGCCCGTCGTTATCCTTGGATGCCCGCGCCTAGCACCTCCAGCATGGCTCGGGCCTTCAGCAGGCACTCGTCGTACTCGCGCTCCGGTACCGAATCGTACGTAATGGCCGAGCCAACCTGGAAGCTGAGGTAGCCGGTGTCGGCGCGGTACTGCAACGAGCGGATGACGACGTTGAAATCGAAGTCGCCGCCGGGCCACACCACGCCCAGGCTGCCGCTGTAGAGGCCGCGGCGGCTGCGCTCGTAGTGCTCAATAAGTTGCATGGCGCGGATTTTCGGCGCGCCGGTCATCGAGCCCATCGGGAAAGCGGCGCGCAGCACGTCGGCCGTTTCCAAGCCGGGCCGCAGCTCGGCGGCCACGGTCGAAATCAACTGCCACACGTGGCGGAAGGGGTAGAGGCCGAACAGCTCGGGCACGCGCACAGTGCCGGTGCGTGCCACGCGAGCCAGGTCGTTGCGCACGAGGTCCACAATCATCAGGTTTTCGGCGCGCTCTTTTTCGTCGTGCAGCAAGTGAGTGCGCTGCTGCTCATCCTCGGCTGGGGTGATGCCGCGGCGTACGGTGCCCTTGATGGGCTGCGAAATAATTTGGGCACCCCGTCGGGCTACAAACCGTTCGGGCGAGGCGCAGAGCAGGTAGTGCTGCTGCCAGCGCAGGAACCCCGCAAATGGGGCGGGCGAGGCCGCATTGAGCTGCTCAAATACCTCTACCGGGTTCAGCGCCACGCCCTCGGCATAGAATTCCTGGCAAAGATTGAGCTCATACACTTCGCCGTTCAGAATGTCTTCGCGCACGGCTTGCACGGCGCGTAAGTAGTCTGGGCGGGGCAGGCGGGCGCGCAGGCTGGCCACCTGTGGCGAGCTAAAAGCCGGCACTTCCGTCGCCAGAATTGCGGCCAGCACATTGGGCATTGCTCCGTAAATCTCCAACTGTTCACCGCGCCAGCGCAGCCAGGTTTCGGCCCGAAAAAAGTGCAGCTGCGGCCAGTCAAAGCCCGCGTGGTTGGCGCTGTTCAGCGCCTCAATCTCATTCTTAATGTCATAGGTTATAAACCCGCAGCTCGGGGCCGCACCGGCCCGACTCAGCCAAGGCTGCAGCTCCGCCAGCGTGCGAGGCGCATCGTCGGTGTGGGAAGCGACGGCCAGCAGCCGCTCGAAAGGGCCTTCGGGATAGGCCAGGTCGTTGGGCTCGAAATAGGCGCAGTGCGCGAAGCCGGCCGCCCAGCGCAAGGCCCGCGCCCAAAAATCGGCGGGCAAGTCGGCCAGCGGCACAACGAGGCAGGCAGGAGCAGAAGAAACTTCAGACACAGACGCGGCAATGGTAACCCGATGATTGCGGCAGCCAGCCGGCTGGTAAGCTCGGGCAGCCCGGGCGTAAAGTTCGGGCTAAAACAATAGCCGAGCCTATTTCAGGGTACGCAGCGCCAGCTTGGCCTTGGCATCGGTGCTGTTCTTGTATTCGTGCCAGGGGTAGGCCAGCGCTTTCATAAAATACTTGCGAGCAATGGGCTTGTTGCCTACGCTCTGGGCCATATAGCCCTGCTGCAAAGCCGCTTGCGGCGCGTAGTAGTACGGCGCTTTAGGTCCGGCTTCGGTCAGCGTGGCTTCAAAGTAAAACCAGGCCGAATCGAGCTGCCCCAGGCCTTGGAAGGCGCGGGCGCGGCGGTACGGCGCCTCAATACGGTCGCGCCAGATAGTGGTGGCCGTGGGCCGGAAGCTGCGCAGTGTGGCCAGCGCCTCGCGGTCGTAGCCGCCGTCGGACTGCAGGCGGGCGCGGGTGAGGATGGGATTTAGGGCGCGGGCCTCGTCGTAGTAATGCTGGGCGTAGGTGTCTTCCTCCACGTCGGAAGGGCCAGGCTGGTTGATGAGCGCGCGGTAGCGGGCCGCCGTAGCGGCCGGCTGCCCGCCCAGCCACGCCGCCAGGTAGAGCTTGAAGGCGGCATCCTTGCGGTAGTGCACGCCCCGAAACTCGCGCAGAAACACCAGGTTTTCGCGCTCCGAAGCGGCGTAGTCGCCCCGGTAAAGCAGTAGGTCGGCGGCCATGTGGTGCAGGTAAGGCACGGGCAGGTAGGCCGGGCCGGTGGGGCGGGCGCGGTAGGCCGCCAGAGCCGCATCGGCGTGGTGCTGGCGCTTTTCCACGCTCATGCGCACGTAGGCAAACAGCAGGTTGTCGGGCTGCTCGGCCGTGAGGCGGGCGGTGAGGTGCTCAGCCTCGGCGGGCTGCTTGTAATAGCTTTCGCGAATCAGGGCCTGCAACAGCTGGCTTTCGAGCTGGAAATCGCCGGGCTGACCGGCGGCCGCATTCAGATTGCGCAGGCCGGTCTCCACGCTGGGCGTGAGGCCCAGCAGGCGTAGCAGCCAGTGGTAGCCCTCGGGCATGGCCCCCACGGCAAAATCGCACACACCCAGGGTTTTGCGGGCCGGAGCAAAGTTGGGGTAATGCTTCACCACGTCCTGCATCTGGTGGTAACCGCTGCGCAGGTGGTAGCCACCCGCCACGAGGTGCTTGAACAGCAACTGGCTCAGGCCCAGGTGCAGGGTCATTTCGGCGCGGGCGTAGTCGCGCAGGGCGCTGGCGGGCGCGTCGTCCAGGGCATCCAACCGCGCCTCCTGGTTGTCGGTCAGCGCTTCGTAGCGGCCAGCATCCTGCGAAATTACCAGCTCTACGAAGTCGGCGCAGTTGGCCACCAGCAGCGGGGCAGGGGCGTGGGGCGCGGCGGCCAGCTCGGGCCGCAGCAGGATGCG
>NZ_BAAGZM010000201.1:0-6739 GCF_054778495.1 Hymenobacter agri | reverse complement strand
ACGGCGGCCGGGCTCAGCAGGGCCGCCCACACACTCAGTTTCAGCAGCAGCTTGCTCATTTCGACTTCTCCTCCTTGCTGCCCCCCGATTTGTCCTTGTCTTTGGCCTTGCCGCCGTCGGCGGGCAGCGGGCCGGCGTCGTCGGGTTCGGCTTGCAGGCTGGGGGGGAAGCCGTTGAGCTGCCGCCAGATTTCGTACCACACCGGCACCGAGTCCAGAATCACCCAGCCGTACACGCCCGAGCCCAAGCGCAACTGCTTGGGCCAGGTGCGCTCGTCGCCCTCGCCGGGCAGGGGGCGCACCAGCAGGCGGTAGCGGCCGTTGGTGCTGCTCACCACGTCAATCACCGAAACCACGCCGCCGAACGTGCCCACCGCCACCGACGGCCAGCCCGAGAACTGAATGGCCGGCCAGCCATCGAACTGCAGCCGCACACGGCGGCCCGGCTGAATGAGCGGTACGTCCATCGCCCGCACGTACATTTCGGCGGCCAGCACGGGGTTTTCGGGTTGCAGGGTGGCAATGGATTCGCCCTCCTTGATGTTTTCGCCGATGCCGGCCTTGAGCGTGCGCACCACAATGCCCGACTGCGGGGCCCGCACCACGTACAGCCCGCGCCGTACCTCCACGTTGCTGATTTTATTCTGCAAGGCGGCCACTTCGCCCTCCGAGCTGGCCCGGCTCGACACGGCCGAGCTGCGGTCGGACTGCGTTTTGGCCAGGCTTTCCTGGAACTTGGCCCGAATCTCACTCAAGGCAATAATGGCGTTGGCCAGCGACTGCTTGCTGCTGGCGAGCTTGTTGCGCTGGGCCGTTACCTTGGCCAGGTCCTCCTGCAATTTCAGGCGGCGGGTTTCGATGTCGGTGAGCGAGAACAGGCCGTTCTGGTAGCCCACTTCATAGCGGGCCAGGCGGGCCTTGGCGGTTTCGTAGAAGTTGGTCACGGCCACCAAGTCGGCCTGGTCGATGCGTACGGTGTTGCGTGCCTGCTCCACGCGGTTGGCCGCGGCCTCGAGCTGCACTTGCAGGCCGGCTTGCAGGGCGTCAATCTGGGCGTTGGCGGCCACGATGCGAGCGGCGTTGGCGGCCACGTTGCCGCGCTTGGCTTCGAGCTGCTCGCGCAGGCGCTGGGGCAGGTGCGGGTCGAAGTATTCGGAGTTGATTTCCGAGATGGTGAGCAGCGTGTCGCCCTTGCGCACGCGCTGGCCCTCGCGCACGGCCCAGTGCTCGATGCGGCCCGAAAGGGCGTTTTGCACGGTCTGGGGCCTATCCTGCGGGGTGAGGGCGGTGAGGCTGCCGCTGCCCTGAATGGTTTGGCGCCAGGGCAGAAACAGGATAATCAGGAACACGATGCCGGCCACCAGCAGCGTGCGGCCCAGCCAGTAGCCGCGCGCGGCATCGAGCAGCTCGCGGTGCGACTGCCGCGGCTTTTCGTGCCAGACTTTCTCGGAAATACTCTCGTTGCTTAGGTTAAGCATGAATCTCAACAATTTGGGATTTGTCCTCCTCCAACGGCAGGTCGGTGAGGGCGGCCAGCTTTTCGGCCCCGGTCAGCATGTCGAACACCGTGCTCACGCCGCTCACCAGCTTCTCGATGGCCCCGCTGATTTGCACAATCAGCACCTCGGCGGCCACAAACTGGCCCAGGCTCATCTGGCGCGATACCACGAACAGGGTGCCCGCCACCAGCAGCCCGCCCGTGAGCAGCAGGCGCAGCACAATGCCGTAGTTAAAATAGGTTTTCAGCACCTGGAAGTGGCTGTTGCGGGCGCGCAGGTAGCCGGCCGTGAGCTGGTCGGTGCGGGCCAGGGCGTGCTCGCGCTTGGCGGCATCGTCGCGGTAGCGGGGCAGCTCGCCGGCCACCTGCTCCAGCCAGTCCACCACCTCGTACTTGTAGGCCGACTCGTCGATGCTCGTGTTCAGGGCGCGGCGGTAGTTGAGCACGTAGATGCCGATGATAGCCAGAATGGCAAACGCGCCCAGCGCGATGAACACCGGGTGGTAAAAGGCCAGCACCAGTGCCCCAAACACAATCTGAAACCCGGCAAACACCAGGTCAATCAGCAGCTTGGTGAGGCCCTTTTGCACCGTCAGGATGTCGAAAAAGCGGTTCACCAGTTCGGGCGGGTTCTCGCCTTCGAGGGCTTCGGGCTTGATGCGCGGCAGGCGGTAGGCAAACTCGATGGCCGCCTTGGCAAACAGCCGCTGCTCGATGGCCTCTACCAGCACCATCTGGCCCAGCAGCAGCACGCCGCCCAGCAGCACGCCGCCCACCACCACCCCAATCAGGATGTAGGTAGAGGCAAACACGGCCCCGGTGGATACCAGATTGAACACCGCCTGCGTGCCCAGCGGCAGCGTGAGGCCCACCAAACCGGCCACGATGGCGTAGAAAAAGATGTAGCGAATGGTGCTGCGCTCCGTGTCGAGCATCCGCGTAAGCCGTTGCCAGGGCGTGGGCGGAGGGAGCAGGCCAGCGTGCGATTTATGATGCGCCATGCAATGCGTATAGGGGTAATTGGAAGTGCAAAATTACCCTGGTCAATACGGTGACGCAGATTTAGAGGAGGTTAAAAAGGCGTTAAAAACAGCTTAAAGGCGGTTTTGGGGGTGTGAGGAGGGCTTTTGGGCCGATAAAACGGGCGGCCGAAGGGGGGAGGTGAAGCCGGGGAGAGTCAGCAAAAAAGAACGTCATGCAGAGCGCAGCGCAGCATCTCGCGTGTAGCAGTAATTGAATCGCCTAACGGTTTCGATTACTACCCCACGCGAGATGCTGCGCTGCGCTCTGCATGACGTGCAGTTAGCCCAAACGGCCCCTAGTAGCTCTCCTTCCGGAAGCCCCAGCTGCGCAGCTCCGCCTCAAACGTGTCCGGATAATTGGCCTTGAGCGCGTACACCACCGCTTGCAGCACCTTGCGCAGCTCCAGCTTCGCCGTGTCTTTCTGGCCAGTTGCATCAGTAGAGCAGCCACGTATTTTCGCCCCACGCGTAGGTAGTCCCCGGCCAGCGGTTGCCCCTAAAAAGGCGAACCCCCGACTATTGGCGTTGCTGAGGGTTACAAGTTGAAATCTATTATTTGAACCAATAGCGGAAGAGTATGAAAATAAGTGCTCTAGTTGCCTTGTGGGTAGTATTTCAAGGCGTGTCATGTAATGCGCAGCAGCATCTTAAAACCAAGAGAATTCCTGACGGGAAATGGATTTGTGTGCAAGACCCATTAAGCTCAATTGTTGTCAAGGGAGAACAGGTAACGGATTATTACCGCAATAAGCTCACGGGAACAACTCGGTATATTTTCACAAAACATGCGTGTGATGAGTCGTATGAAACGTCTGTTAAAAATCCTGTCTACTTAATTTGGCATGAAGGCATGTGTTATGAAATAATAGGTATTACTGAAAAATATATCGAATTGGTTTATACTTCTACTGGAACAACGGTTACTTACTCGCGCAAGAAATGAATAATCTTGTTGTACACGCGCGCCAGCAACGCCCGCCTGTCTTCGCCGCACGCGCAGGTAGTCCCTAGCCAGCGGTTGCCCCTACGGTTCCTTAATTGTAATAGCTTCTGCACTCGATAACAGGAAATCAACAAGCTGCATGAAGATGCTTGCTGCTTGCATTGGAGCAATTAAGTTGTCGCGGAAATAAACGCCATTAGATTCCAGCCCAACAACTACGGGTGCCCAGTTACTGGCCGGCTCTGCTGCAGCATCTAGTAGCGAAAGCGCCAACGTTTCATTTTCAGTAGCCGCTACGATAAAACGTTGCTCAAGAAACTGCTTGGTCGCTTGGGTATCGAGCTTCGGGCATTTGATGAAGTATTCTTTGCCCATAATTGGAACGGCTTTTAAAATACTTGTGGGAAGGGGTTACGCAGGGAGAATTCCAGCGACTTTTTAAGGCTATACTTTTACCATATGACACTCAAACACGAACTACAGCAAACTGCCGCTGCTCTTGGCTTGCCGTCCATTGCTTTTCGTGCTGTTGGCATAACTGAATGGGAGTCGA
The DNA here is from genome assembly GCF_054778495.1 of Hymenobacter agri. NCBI lineage: Bacteria > Pseudomonadati > Bacteroidota > Cytophagia > Cytophagales > Hymenobacteraceae > Hymenobacter > Hymenobacter agri. The sequence continues at coordinate 2,724 of NZ_BAAGZM010000201.1, read as the reverse complement.
TTATGAAAAAAATAGAGGATAAATTCGTTTCAGCTCGTTACGATACAGTGTTGTGGTGGTGGAGTGGCTATTTGAGGGGGCCAGTACATTCGGTTTTGCTACCTGGATTGCCAGTTGAGGCATTGGATAAAATAATTCCTTTGCATGAGCAAGTTTGGTTTGTTGCAGAAGATGATAAATTCTGGCTCTTTGAAGGAGATATCAAATCAATTCAGCAGGTGCTAGCCGAAAGCCATGCTTTCGAATACTACATCGTATCGAAAAAATACGAATGGCTACTTTGCGAAAATCACCACGACGTATTGTTCGGGGTTGGAGATATTATTATCGAAAAATTAAAGCAGGTTGAGCGGGGAATAGCGAAATAAAACGGATGCTCACGCCTCCACCACGTCCCCGTCCCGAAATAATAAATAACCCCGCGCACCTCCGCATACCCCAACTGCTCAAACAGCTTGGCATAATTAGACAGCAGCCTCTGGTGTTGCTCCTGCGGCGGGGCCAGCTTTAAATGATTACCACCACGGTTGCTTTTCTTGTTTTCGTGCTGCGGCGTTATTATAAATCCAGGCTTGAGAATAGCGTTGCCAGCCGTTGGTTATGAATTTAGGGTCGGGGCTAAACTCTCCTGCGCCAATGTCAAAGCTTCCGGCATTCGGAATCCGATAGTCGCCCCAGTTGCAGCGCAGCGTTTTATCGCCTTTATGATTCGTCCAGGTGCCTACAAATTGGTTGTTAGAAAAGCCGTCGCCAAAGCTCTCGATGTCATCGTATCGTAAATTTCCTTTTTTATCGATATACCACCGGCTCAGCAGTACGCCATTAAAAACGCCGGACATTGGTTGCGTTGCAGCTTCAACAAGCTGATATTCGGCCAATAAAATGCCTTCGTGCCGGGCTGGCGAAATTGTCTCGTCCACGCGCGTGCTGAATTTCCGCAATTCCCGAATGTGCCGAATGATAAAGGTGCCGCTGAAGTAACAGGTATTGTTTTTAACGCGTGATTTACCCGTAATCAGGTAAGTATTCTTGTGAGCAGAGTCCCTAACCGCGGTAAGTAGTTTGATTTGCAGACGTTGGTTGTTGCTGCCAATAACTCCGACGACCAGGTGATTGGGCATGTTCAGCCACAACGGCGCGAAATTGTAGGCCAGATAAGTCTGCTTTTGTTCCGTTGGCCTGAGTTCGCTGCTGGCCAGATTGGTGCGTAGGTATTCTCTGCTTTCCGCAGGTAGCGGTTCTATTGCTTTGAAGCCTGCCGCAAAGGCCAGTAACAACAGAAATATTGACAAATAAAAAGCAGCAGCGGACTTCATTTTTACAGGCATGGGTGTGTAGTGAACCGACTTTGGGTTTATTTCATCACACCTTCACCACTTCCCCCGTCCCGAAATAATAGATAACGCCGCGCACCTCCGCGTAGCCCAGCTGCTCAAACAGTGTGGCGTAGTTGCGCAGTAGCCGCTGGTGTTTCTCCTGCGGCGGGGGCAGGCGGAAATCCATCAGCGTGACGCGGCCGCCGAGGCGGTGGTGCTCCTCCAGGGAGGGTTCGAGCACCACGCGGTCGGGCTTGTAGTCGCGCAGCTTCACGCCGCCCACCAGGATTTCGCGCTCCGTTTCCACGCTCAGATGCGGGGCGAAGTAGGGGGCCAGGCGCGGGTCGCTCACCAGCGTTTCGAGGCTCTCCACCAAGGCCGGCCGCTCCTTGGCGCTCAAGATGCCCTCGGCCACGAGCTGGCTGGCCACCCGGCCCACGTCGGCGGCCGTGAGCAGGCGGCGCAGGGCGAAATGCAGCTTGCGGTTCCACTCGTTCAGGGCCTTTTGCTCGTCAAAATCGAAGAGCGTGGTGGCGTGGCGGCGCAGCTTCAGGCGCTCCTCCCAGGGCGCGGCGGCCAAATTCGTCAGCTCGTAGTTGGTGCTTGGTGCCTGGTGCTTGGTGCTTGGTTTTTTCTCGGCGGGCGTGCCTTGCGCGAGGATGAAGGACACTTGTTCCTCCTGCCACTGGCCGCGGCTGTGGAGGTAGCCGTAGAGCAGGTCGGCCACGGTGCGGGCGGCGGGGGCAGCGTCCAGCTCGTCGGTTTTGGTGGTTTTCTTCTCGTCGGGCCGCTTGCTGATGACGTAGAGGCGGTGGCGCGGCCGGGTGAAGGCCACGTAGAGCGTGTTCAGCCCTTCGAGGAAGGTTTTCTCGCGCTCCTCGTCGTACTGCGCCCCCAGCGCCGTCTGCTGAATGCCCTTGCTCAGGCTCACCACCGCCACGTCGGGCATCTGTTCCAGAGGCTTCTGGTCGGCCTCCAGGTGGCCCCAGAGCAGGGTGCCCCGGTGTGGCTCCAGGCTCCAGTCGGCAAAGGGCACGATGACCACCCCGTAGGCCAGACCCTTGGCCTTGTGCACCGTGGTGATGGTGATGGCCTGGCGCCCGCCCGGCGCGTTGATACTGATGCGCCCCTTGCGCTCCTCCCAGTAGGTGAGGAAGTTGCCCAGGTTGTTGCCGAAGCGCAGGCTGTATTCCAGCGTCAAATCGAGGAAGCGGAACAGGTAGTCACTCTCCCCGTTGCGCCCCAGCAGCCCGAACAGATTCAGCAGCCGCTCGGCCAGCTCGTAGAGGCCCAGGTTGCCGGTTTCGGCCTCGCGTACGTCGTAGCCCAGCGCCCGCAGCTCGTCGAAAAACGAGGCGCCGCCCGCCGCATTCGCCACGTCAGCAATGTGCCGCGCCCGCGCCGGGGT
>NZ_BAAGZM010000200.1:0-6753 GCF_054778495.1 Hymenobacter agri | reverse complement strand
CCGCCATTGCCCGCGGGGCGCTCACTGCGCACGTGGCCGCCTCCCGTGGGCGTACCGCCGTTGGTGGTGCCGTTCGTAGCGGCTGTGCCGTAGCTGGCGTCGGAGGCGCGGTCGGTACGGTGGCCATACGTGCGGCCCCCACCGCGAACATCGCTTCCGCTGTAGCTATTGCCGTAGTACCCGCCGTTGTAGTTATTGCCATAGTAGCCACCCCGGCCATAGTAGCCGCCATAGTAAGCGCCACCGTAGTAGTAAGGCGAGTAGCCGTAAGCATACGGGCTATACCCGTAGCCAAGGCCATAGCCATAATACGGCCGGCCAAAGCCGAAGCTGATGCTCAGGCCCGAGCCGTAGCCGTAATAGGGGCTATAGCCATAGCCGTAGGGGCTGTAAAAAGAGCTGTAGAACGGGTCGTAGCCGCCAAAAGCATACGGCGAATACCCGCAGGCCCCGCCGCCCCAGCCGTAGCCAAAGCCAGTGCACAGGCTGCCGTAGGGCGCGTAGCTCAGCGAGGTGTAGGGGCTGTAAGGGGCGTAGCCATTCAGCCCGGAGCCGCCGTAGTAGGCCGCCGTGCCGCCATAGCCGGGCACGCCGCGCATGTAGGTGTAAGTATTGTCGTAGTACTGCGTCGAGCCGCTGCCCTGCCGGGTGGCCGGTGCCGAGGCCGTACCACCGTTGTAGTCGGGGTTAGCTTCTTCGCTGGTGCTGGCCGGCGCGGGGGCCGCCTGCACCACGGCCGTGGTGCGGTCTTTTGAGGAATAGTAAACTCCGTCGTCTTCCGACGACGTAAGGGCCGACGTGCCGGCGCAGCCACCCAGCGCCAAGAGGGCCAGGGCGGGCAAACAAGCGGTGAGGAGATTTTTCATGACGGAAATAAAGTGAGGAGAGGAAGCCTTCTGTAAAGTAACAACCTATACGGTGGAAGTGGGATGAAGAAGCTAATTATCAGGGCCGGTTCAGCTAAAATGTTGGCCCGGGGGCAAAGGCCCGGCCGGGCGGTGGCGCAATGGCCCGGCTGGCATAGTCCGCGCTTTCCTAACGTAATTTGGGGCCGAAACGGTGCCCCATGTTCTATTCAATTCTTGTACCAGAGTCGGGAACTTTTTCAATTACTTCTTAGATGCCTCCCATGAGCAAAAAGTTGCCTACCCGCCAGGAAGATTATTCGTTGTGGTACAACGAGTTGGTGAAACGCGCCGGCCTGGCCGAAAACTCCGCCGTGCGCGGCTGCATGGTTATCAAACCCTACGGCTACGCCATTTGGGAAAAAATGCAGCGCCAGCTGGACGATATGTTCAAGCGCACCGGCCACGAAAATGCCTACTTCCCGCTCTTCGTGCCCAAAAGCCTGTTTGAAGCCGAAGAAAAAAACGCCGAAGGCTTCGCCAAAGAGTGCGCCGTAGTAACCCACTACCGCCTCCAGACCGACCCTGACAGGCCCGGTAAGCTGCGCGTCGACCCCAACGCCAAGCTCGAAGAAGAGCTGGTGGTGCGCCCCACCTCAGAGGCCATCATCTGGAATACCTACAAAAACTGGGTGCAGAGCTACCGCGACCTGCCGCTGCTCATCAACCAGTGGGCCAACGTGGTGCGCTGGGAAATGCGCACCCGCCTGTTCCTGCGCACGGCCGAGTTCCTCTGGCAGGAAGGCCACACGGCCCACGCTACCGCCGAGGAGGCCGTGGCCGAAACCCGCCAGATGCTCGACGTGTACGCCGAGTTTGCCGAGGAGCACATGGCCCTACCCGTAGTGAAGGGCGTGAAAACCCCTAACGAGCGTTTCGCCGGCGCCGAAGACACCTATTGCATTGAGGCCCTGATGCAGGATGGCAAAGCCCTGCAGGCCGGCACCAGCCACTTCCTGGGCCAGAACTTCGCCAAGGCCTTCGACGTGCAGTTCTCGAACAAGGAAGGCGTGCGCGAGCACGTATGGGGCACCAGCTGGGGCGTGAGCACGCGCCTGATGGGTGCCCTCATCATGGCCCACTCCGACGACGAGGGCCTGGTGTTGCCGCCCAAGCTGGCCCCCATTCAGGTGGTCATCGTGCCTATCTACAAAACCGGCGAACTCGATGCGCTGTTGGAGCGCATCAAGCCCATTCAAATGGGCCTCATCGCGCGCGGTATTTCGGTGAAGCTGGATGCCCGCGACACCGAGCGTCCCGGCTTCAAGTTTGCCGAGTGGGAGCTGAAGGGTGTGCCCGTGCGCCTGGCCATTGGCGCGCGCGACCTCGACGCCGGCATGGTGGAGGTGGTGCGCCGCGACACCAAGCAGAAAATGAGCCTGCCGCTGGCCGACATCGTGGCCAGCGTCGACCAGCTGCTCGTCGACATCCAGACCAACATCTACGAGCGGGCCAAGAGCTTCCGCGCCGCCCACACCACCCGCGTCGACAGTTACGACGAGTTCAAGCGCCTGCTCGACGAGGAGCCCGGCTTCCTGCTGGCCCACTACGACGGCACGTCCGAAACCGAGGAGCGCATCAAGGAAGAAACCAAAGCCACCGTGCGCTGCCTGCCCCTGAACGAGGCCGACGAACCCGGCATCTGCATGGTGACGGGCCTGCCCGCACCGCGCCGCGCCTACTTCGCCCGAGCCTACTAGCGCGCCCATAATCAGGCAGCTACCCGGCCCGGCCCGACGATGCTATTCGTCGGGCCGGGCCTTTTTATTGCCTATATGGGCTACGTAAGTAATTCGTAAGCAAATCTATTTTATGGTATGTATTTGTTAAATATTTTAATTATATTGTGTCATGATTGATTGATAGTGTACCCTAAAACCTTTTCGCCATGCGTACATTTCTGCTTTCCGCACTCCTTGTTTTTGCGCTTACTGCCCACGCGCAAACCCCCGTGCCGGTGCCGGCCAAAGCCGTGGCCCGCCTCGAACAACTGGTGCGTAAAACCCAGGCTGTGGTAGTGATTGGCAACAGCAGCGGCAAGCTGCCGGTTGAGGCCCGGCCCAGGCTGAACCGGGTACTGGTGGAGGCCTCGTCCGAGTTTTTGCGGCTGGCCACCCACAATCCTACCCGCGAAGGCTACTTTAAAGCGTTGGATGCCAGCCTGGCTCGCCTCGATGCCCTGGCCGTGGAAGCGGAAGACCGGCAGCAGCTGGCCGAGTACTTTCAGGATGTGCTCGACATTGTGGGGCTCGAAAGCTCCGAAGGCCGGCTCGGGGCCTTTGTAGAGGGGACCGTGGCCAAGCGGTAGGCGGCTGGCGTTGGCGTAGCAAAGGCGGGCAGGAGCCAGTCGGCTGGTATCGTTCTCAAAATTGGAATGTTGTGCGCATCTTTGTGCTTTTCCAATTCCTGATTGCGGCCAAACTGGCTGGTTAACCTCCTTTTCTACCCTATGAACCGCTTCTGCTGTAGTGTGCTGTTGAGCTGCCTGGCCACTTTTGCGCACGCACAAAGCGCACTGCGACCCGGCTCGCCGGTGGTAGTGAGCCGGCTCGAAGATTTCATCGAAGCCACCAAGCACGTGGCTGAGCCCGGTGCCACGGCCAAAAGTCAGATTGAGGCCCGCCTCGACCTGAACCGCCTGCTGGTCATCGCCGCCTTCGACTTCGTGCAGATAACCCGCAATGCTCCCGGCCGCGAGGCCTACCTGCAAGCCATGGACCGCGGCCTCGAACGCTTCGACCCGCTGATGACCACGCCCGAAGACCGCCGCCAGGTGGCCGAATTCTACATCGACCTAATGGACATTGTTGGCATCGACAGCTCCGACGGGCGCCTTGATGCTTTTGTGGCCCGGCCGGCAGCAGCGGCCCCACTCAAGGCCGCAAATAAATAGCCACGGTCTGCCAAAAAAAAAGCCCCGGCTCGAACGACGAGCCGGGGCTTTTTTTTGGCATGCACCAAACATTACTTCTTGGTGATGGTGAACTCGACGCGGCGGTTCTTCATGCGCGTTTCTTCCTGGTCGTTGCTGGCAATGGGCTTGGTATCGCCGAAACCCTCGGTGGTGATGCGGCCGCCGTTGATGCCGTGGCTGCTGAGGTACTTCTTCACCTCGTTCACGCGGTCGAGGCTGAGCTTGAGGTTCAGGGCGGGGTCGCCCTGGTTGTCGGTGTGGCCCGAGAGCTTAATTTCCACCGTTGGGTAGTCCTTCATGATGCGGATGAGGCGCAGCAATTCGGGATAGGAGCTGGTGGTGAGGTAGTACTTGCTCTGCTGGAAGAAGATGTTGTTCATCTTCACCGTCTGGCCCACGTTGAAGGGCACGAGGTACAGGTCCTGCTTCTGCTCCGAGTACTTGTCCTTGGCCGTTACGTCGAGGTTGGCGTTTTCGGCCAGGTAGCCTTTGGCTTCGGCGCGGTAGCCATACTGCACGCCGCTGGGCAGCACAATGGTGTATTCGCCGGTGGCGGGGTCGGTTTCCGTTACGCCGATTTCCTCGCCGGTGAGCAGGTTTTCGTAGTGAATAATGGCCTTAATGGGCTTGCCGGTGGCCTGGTCGAGCACCTTGCCGGTTACCAGCGTCACCACTTCGGGCTGGAAGGCCGGAGCCAGCGAGATGCGGAAGATGTCCTTCGAGCCGCCCGTGCCGTTGCGCGACGACACCAGGTAAGCATCCTGGCCGGCGGCCGAAATGGTGTAGTAGGCGTCGAAGTCGGGCGAGTTCACCACCGGGCCCAGGTTGCGCGGCGGGCTCCAGTTGGTCCAGGTGTCGTCGAGGCGCTTGGTGTAGAAGATGTCGGACTTGCCGTAGCCGCCGCGCCCGTCGCTGGCGAAATACAGCGTCTTCTCATCGGCGGCTAGGAAGGGGGCGAAGTCGGCACCAGCCGTGTTCACGTTGGGCCCCAGGCTCTTGGGCTTGGTCCACTTCTTCTGGCTCTTGGTGTCGTGCATCACGCCGGGCAGGTTGTCGTCCTTCGGGAAGCTCACGAAGATGTCCTGCCCACCCATGCCGTCGTTGCGCTCCACAGCCATCAGCAGGGCTTTGCCCGAGGTGGCCAGGTAGGCATCGATGTTCTGCGGGTCTTTGTTGTAGTAGTCTTCGATGTCCACCTTCACCGGCTTGCTCCAGCCGCCAGCCCCGCGCTTGCTCATGCTGAAGCCTTTGGGCTCCATCAAGCCGTCTTCGTACACCCCGATGAGCAGGGCGGTGCGGCCGTCGGCCGACACCGAAGCCAAGCCGTTAGGGTCTTCGGGGGTGTTGCTGGGCTCGCCCATGTTCTTGGCCTGGCCCCAGGTTTTGTTTTTGCCTGACACCAGCTTCGACACGTAAATGTCCTGTGGGTCGCGGGCGCCGCCCACGTTGGTAGGCGCACTCTGGCGGGCGAAGTACAGCGTGCGGCCGTCGGGCGAAATCACCGGGTGGGTGTCGACGTAGCGCGTGTTCACGTTGGGGCCCAGGTTCACCAGCGACGAGTCGAACTGCGTCGACTTCACCGCCTCGGGGCCTTTCTCGCCCTCAAAAGCTTGCTTCACCATCGTAGAGGCCACGTCGGCGATGCCGATGGCGTCAATCTGGTTCACACCTTCCACCTTGCCGGTGTTCATGTACACCTTGGCGCCCAGCGTGCGGTACTCGGCGGCCGGAAACTTCACTTCCAGCGTGCGCGAGGGTTCGGGCAAGGGGCCGGGGTTGGCATTGCTGTACACCTCGTGGTGCACCCCTTTGGTGTCAATCAGCTCGATTTTGGTGATGGAACCGGGGTTGAAATTCTCGACCACCGTAATCTGCTGCGCCGCGACCGAGCGCAGAAACTTCACTTCAATAAATTCGTTGGCGCCTTCCTTGCGCGGAATCCAGGCGTTGTTGCTGATTTCGCCGAGCGGCAGGGCATCGGGAGCACCCAGCACTTTGGACGGCGCGAAGGGCTCTTTGCCCTCGGCCTTTTGCGACGAGGCTTCGACCAGGCGGGCGGCCCATTGCACGTGCTGCGCCTGAGCCGGGGCGGTAGCCAGCAGGCCCAACGCCACCGGCGCAGCCGCCAGCAGATAATTCAAACGACGATTATTCATAGCTAAAATGGCAAAAAGTATTCTTGGCCGGATGCTTTCCAGCAAATGTACAAAATTGCCGGTTTGAGTGAGCGTATTTACGAACAGCTAACCTAACGAAAAAGTATTTTCCGGGCTAGTGCCCGCGATGTACTATTTTTCCGCAATAGCCCGCTGGCCGTTTAATGCGTCGGGGCCTGCAATGTGATTACTCGGTGGCTTTTAGCGGTAGCACAACTGATAGCTCAAGGGCTGCTGCGCAAGCTGTTTGCCTACGCAGGCCTGCGTTTGAGCCGCCCGGTGTTTCGCGAAATTGCCCTACTGGTACGGGTAGTGGAGGCCAAGGGTGCGTGGCGCTACGGGGTACTGCTGGCATTCGCCGTGCTGCCCTATGCCGGACAAGCCCAGGTGCTGGCCGGCGCTACGCCCTTTGGCCCGGTGTTTCGGGGGCTGCGGCCGGCGGGGGCCGATACCTCGCTGCTGCTCACGCGGCAGGCGCTGCGGCTGGCCCGGTCGCTGCGCTTTGAGCGCGGGCTGCTGGAGGCGCTGTTCAACCTGAGCTATTACCAACGTGCGCACAGCCAGTACGACTCGGCCATTTACTACGCCCGGCTGGCCCTGCCCCTGGCCGCCCGCACTGGCAACCGCTACACCCAGACGCGGGTGTACTACAACTTGGCCCGCATTTACCAGGAGCAGGGCAACTACGCCGCCGCCGTGCACCCCAGCCTGAACGGGCTGGCCCTGGCCCGCGCCATGGGCAGCCCCCGGGTGCTGCTGTTCCAGCTGGTGCTGGCGG
>NZ_BAAGZM010000199.1:0-6801 GCF_054778495.1 Hymenobacter agri | reverse complement strand
CTTCGCCCTGCGCGACCAGGCCGGCCAGCCCGTCAGCAACGCCACCTTCGCCGGCCGCGCCTACCTCGCCGACTTCTTCTTTGCCACCTGCCCCGGCATCTGCCCCAAGCTGCAGAGTGAGATGCTGTCGGTGTTCAAGCTCTACCCTACCGATGCGCGCCTGGGTTTCCTGTCCATCACCATCGACCCGGCCCACGACACCACCGCCGTGCTGCACGACTACGCCGAGCGCCTGGGAGTGAAGGACCCCAACCGCTGGCACTTCGCCACCCTCGGCGACCGCGCCCAGACCTTCGCCCTGGCCAACCGCTTCCTCACCGGCGTCATGCCCGACCAGCAGTCGCCCGGCGGCCTGGCCCACAACGGCACCCTCGCCCTCATCGACGACCGCGGCTACATCCGCGGCGCCTACGACGGCATGAACGCCGCTGAAGTCGCCCGCCTCAAAGCCGAAATCCCCCTGCTGCTGGCCGAAATTGACGCTCGCAAAAAGGGTGTGGCCGGGCGGTAATAGAACGTCATGCTGAGCACGCCGCTTGATTTGCGGAATGCTCAGCATGACGTTCCTTATACCCTGATTCCGTACTACCTATCCCCTATCCACCCATGCCCCTCCGCCGCCTGCTCCCCGGCCTGCTGCTGCTCGGCCTCACCGGCTGCTTCAGCAACAACCGCCACCAGGGCGAGAAGCTCTACGCCCAGCACTGCGCCAGCTGCCACGGCGACCAGGGCCAGGGCCTCGAGCGCCTCATCCCGCCGCTGGCCGGCTCCGACTACCTCGCCGACCACCGCGCCGAGCTGGCCTGCCTGCTGCGCAACGGTCAGAACGAGGTGATTGTAGTGAACGGCATCGGCTACCACAACGTGATGCCCAGCAACAAGGGCCTCAGCCCCGCCCAGCTCACCAACCTACTCAACTACATCGAAAGCCACTGGGGCAACGAGGCCGCCCCCCGCACCATCAGCCAGGTGCAGGCCCAGCTCGATAAGTGCCGGTAAGACTGGCTGCATTTTAGTTGAAAGCACGTCATGCTGAGCGCCGCCGCGCCGCCGCTCAGCATGACGTGCTTTTTTCCGTTCTATTCCCGCCACAACCCACCTTCTCCCGCACCCAAAACCCATTTTCTGCCGTAGCTTGCGCCCCAATCCACTTGCTATCTGAATTCCCTATGGGCCTGTTCGACTTCCTCAAAAACAAACCCGCCGACGAAACGCCGGCCACTCCTGCCCCCGCTACTCCCAACGCCGCCCCGGCGGCCGACAAGCCGGCCGGCCCTCGCTACCAGGGCGCCAAGTTCACGGCTCCCGTCGAGCCCGAGCCCGCCGTGCCCACCTACCAGGTGCCCGAACCGCAGCCCCTGCCCTTCCAGCCCGAAAACGTGCTGGAGCAGTTGCTGCTGATGGCCGCCACCGAGGAGCAGGCCCGCCCCGCCTTCTACCAGGCGCTGCTGCAGGAAGAAATCCTGATGATTCTGGCCCCGATGGAAGGCATTGAGCCCGGCGAAGTAACGCTGAACGAAGGCCAGGAAATCCAGCTCCAGGTGCTCAACGACGGCAAGCTGCCCATCTTCAGCTCGCCCGCCCGCCTCACCGACGGTGGCATCGACAACGGCCCCGTGAGCTACGTGCGCATCCCCGGCCACGCCTTCTTCAACATGATTCAGGGCCAGGACTGCGTGCTGAACCCCTTCTCGCCCGCCGGCAAACTCCTGCCCAAAGACGAATTGGCGGCCCTGCTCGCCGGCCAGCTCACCGGCCCGCTCTCGCCCGCCGGCGGCGACGCCCAGGTGATGCTCAGCCAGCCCGCCGAGTTGCCCCAGGCCGTGGCCGATGCCGTAGCCGCCTGGGCTGCCGGCCAGCACTACATCGAAGCCGCTTACCTGGCCCAGATGCAGGTAGCCACCAACCCCGAAGTACCCCGCCTGCTGCTGGGTCTGGTGAGCAGCAACCCCGACCCGAGCTTCATGCAGGAACTCGGCCCCGTGCTAGAAGGCAAAACCGAAGCCTACCAGTTCATCGACCTCATGCTGCTGAATCTGGAATCGGAAGAAGGCGTGAACCCATATTTCCGCTCCATCGAGCCGTTTTACCGCAAGTAGCAGAACAATAAACTCCCCTCCTTACCAAGGAGGGGATGTTTTCGCGCCAGCGAAAACGGGGGTGGTTATGGCGTGCGCGCCGGTTGGAACGGATTCCGCCCAAACGCGCAGACGCCCATAACCACCCCCGTTTGGCTTTCAGCCAAACATCCCCTCCTTGGTAAGGAGGGGAGTCGCTTTCTTCCCCTACCTTCCCCTTATGAAATTCGCCGCTATCGTCCTGGCCCTTGCGCCCTTCGCCGCCATTGCCCAAAAGCCTGCCCCGCTCCTGCCCCCGGCCGACCCCACCATCCAAAAGCTCGTGGATGAAATCTCGGCCAAAAACCTAGAAGCCGACATCCGCAAGCTCGTTTCCTTCGGCACGCGCCACACCCTGAGCGACACGCAGAGCCCCACCCGCGGCATCGGCGCGGCCCGCAACTGGGTGCGCGACGAATTCCTGAAGTACAGCAAGGCCGGCGGCGGCCGCATGACCGTCGAGATGGACACCTTCACCATCAAGCCCGACGGCCGCCGCATCAACAAGCCCGTGCTCATGGCCAACGTGCTGGCCACCCTGCCCGGCACCGACCCGACCGATACCCGCGTCATCCTCGTCAGCGGCCACATCGACTCGCGGGTGAGCGACGTGATGAACGCCACCGCCGACGCGCCCGGCGCCGACGACGACGGCTCGGGCACCGTGCTGGTGATGGAACTGGCCCGCGTGCTGGCCGGCCAGAAGTTTCCGTGCACCCTCAAGTTCGTGGCCGTGCAGGGCGAAGAGCAGGGCCTTTACGGCTCGGGCCACCTGGCCGAGCGGGCCAAAAAAGAAGGCTGGAACCTGATTGCCATGCTCAACAACGACATCGTGGGCAACTCCCACGGCTTCGACCCCGAAATCAACGACGACAAGCACCTGCGCGTGTTCAGCGAGGGCGTGCCGGCCACCGAAACGCCCGAGCAAGCCAAAATCCGCCGCCAGCTCAGCTCCGAAAACGACGCGCCCAGCCGCCAGCTGGCCCGCTATGCTGCCCGCATGGCCCAGCTTTACGGCCGCGGCCACCAGGTTACCATCGAGTACCGGCCCGACCGGTTTCTGCGCGGCGGCGACCACACGCCCTTCAACCAGCAGGGCTTTGCCGCCGTCCGCTTCACCGAGATGAACGAGGACTTCACCCACCAGCACCAAGACCTGCGCACCGAAAAAGGCCGCGCCTACGGCGACACCCCCGAGGGCGTCGACTATGCCTACCTGCGCCGCAACGCCGGCGTGAACCTGGCCACCATGGCCAGCCTGGCTCTGGCTCCCGCCGCTCCCGCCAAGGTCGAAGTCCTCACCGCCAACCTCACCAACCGCACCGAGCTGCGCTGGCAGGCGCCCGCCGACGGCCCCAAGCCCAGCGGCTACGTGGTGCTGGTGCGCGAAACCAGTGCCCCGCAGTGGCAGCAGCGCTTCCCCGTGACCGACACCAAAGCCGACCTGTCCATCAGCAAAGACAATTTTATTTTCGGCGTGGTGAGCGTGGATGCCGCCGGGCACGAAAGCGTGGCCGTGCTGCCGGTGGTGGGGCGGTAGGTATTCTCTAATTCAAGTTACAACGTTTTGAAAGGCAGCCCCAGCGGTGCGACATATTGATAGAAAGCCCCGTTAAAAGCCGGATTTTAAAGCCCCGGCGGGGCGACACTCGTCCGGCGAATGTCGCCCTGCCGGGGCTGCCTTTCAATACTCCGCAATTTGGGTTTCTCTGGTCTGCCTGCGAATAAGCGAGGCCAGCTCACACACAATCACCTGATGCGTAATAGCTTTGTCTTCAAGCAACTGATTCGCGGGCGTCTGGCAATTGCCTGGCTGATGCTGATTCCTTCCGGAGTATGGGCACAATGTGACTATTCTCCTTGGATAAGCGTCTGGCCAGCTCAGGCCGAGGCTATTCAAACCCGGCAGGTGTTTTTGCTTACCGGCAACGGTTTAGGAGGCGCGCAGTCACAAGCGAGCTGGCTGCAGCAGTTTGGCAGTGGAATTCACGCATATCTGTGGTCGGCTCACGACTCTGTTGATTTGCGCGTATTTGACCGGGCAACTGTTACCGAAGTCGGGGGTGGTGTGTCATACACACAGGTACTGCTTACTCCCAGCCGGCCGCTGCTCCCGGACGCGGAATACGAGCTGCGGGCATTTAGGGACAATGAGAATTTATCCCATCTATTTCGCCCCGGTCGCTTAGCTCCCGGCCAGAAACGTGCTACCGCGTACCGCTGGAAAACAAGTTTGGTCCCCGATGTGGCGGCCCCGCGCTGGGTGAATACGCCGGTTATACAGCAGAAAAAATACGAGGCTAACAGCGAAGGCATTGAGAATTATGTATCGTTTTCTAATCCGTTACGCGACAGCTCTCAATACCTTATAAAAGCAACCATCCGGCACCTCAGCACCGGAGATTCAGTCGCCGCCTATTTGCGTCCGTGGCAGAATCAATTATCCATTGGCTGGTTTACCTGTAGCGGCAACGTCCGGTTTAAATCAGAAGAAGAATATACTATTCGCTTCGAAGCCGTTGATGCCGCTGGCAACCGGGCTTCAGTAAGTGGCACGCCAATTCTGTTCCGTGCCCCCAAAAGGGTAGCTTGCTGCTGGGGCGACTAAGCGGCAAACAAGTACGACTGGCCTTGGTGTAATGCCCACCAACTAGCCGCGATACACCTTGCAAAACCCCACCAACCCCAACCCACCATGTCGCTGTCCATTATTCTCCTCGTTATTGTGGTCCTCCTCCTTACCGGTATTCGCGTGGCGCAGGAGTATGAGCGGGCGCTGGTGTTTCGGCTGGGCCGGTTCACGGGGCTGCGCGGGCCGGGGCTGTACTGGATAATCCCATTTATCGAGCGCCAGCAAACCATCGACGTGCGCACCAAAACTGTGGATTTGGAGCAGCAGGAAACCATTACCAAGGACAGCGTCACCATTAAAGTGAATGCCGTGCTATGGTTTCGGGTGGTGAACCCGGCCGATGCCATCATTAAGGTGGCCAATTTCAACCAGGCGGTCTACCAGCTGTCGGTTACGGCGCTGCGCAACATCATCGGGCAGCACCAGCTCGACGAGGTGTTGCGCGAGCGCGCCGCCATCAACGCCTCGCTGATGCAGATTGTGGACGCGGCCACCGAAAACTGGGGCGTGAAGATTGAGCTGGTCGAAATCAAGGACGTGGAAATTCCGGAATCTATGCAGCGGGCCATGGCGCGCGAGGCCGAGGCTATTCGCGAAAAGCGCGCCCGCATCATCAAGGCCGAAGCCGAACTGGAGGCATCCATCAAGCTCACCCAGGGCGCCAAACAGATGGAGGAAAGCCCCATTGCCCTGGAGCTGCGCCGCATGCAGATGCTCTCGGAAATTGGCATCGACAACAATACCACCACCGTAGTGCTGGTGCCGTCGGAGTTCACCAACGCGGCCCGCAGCTTCTCGCAGATGGTGCAGACAGCCCCGAAATAGCGCGCGCAATACGGCTAACGACTTTTTTCGCTGCTACCTTGCGGCCTCATTAGTTCTCCTTTCTCTTTCAATCATTTTCTATGAACAAACTTCTTCTAACGTGCCTTGGGCTGTGTTTGACGGGCCTCAGCGCCCAGGCGCAATGGGTGAGCCAACCCATCACCTTCGCAACCGGAACCTCTATCCCGTACTACCTCGACGCCATCGACGCCAATACGGCCTGGACGGTGGGCAACGGCATGATTGCCGGCCAGTATGTGCAGCCCCAGGTTGCACTCACGGTGAATGCCGGCCAGACCTGGACGGTCAGCAACCTGCCGGTTAATACGGCTGATGAGGAGGACTTTACGGCCATGTCGGCCGTGAATGCGACTACGGCCTGGGCCACCACGGCCAATTTTGGCGTTGGGGGCCGCATCCTGCGTACCACCGACGGCGGCCAGACCTGGACGGTGCAGAGCAGCAGCACCGTGTACGGCAATGCCGACAGCTACCCCGACATGATTCACTTCTTCTCGGCTACCGAGGGCGTGACCGTGGGCGACCCCACCACCGCCTCAAACGGGGCCATGGAGATGTACACCACCACCAACGGCGGCACCACCTGGACGCCGGTAGCCAACCCACCCACGGCCCAGTCCAACGAGTTCCCGGTGGGTTCGCCTCCGGCCGCCATTGGCAACCACATCTGGTTTGCGACCGTGACCGGGCGCGTATTTCACTCCACCGATAAGGGCCTGACCTGGACCGTAGTAACCACGCCTGCCGGACAAATCAACCTGGGCACGCTGGTATTCCGCGACGCGCAAAACGGCCTGCTGGTAGTCGCCAACACGGCTACTACCAAGCACAAGATTTTCAGCACCGCCGATGGCGGGACTACCTGGACGCCGGTGACCTACACGGGCCCGCTACACGGCGTTGGGCTGAGCGCGGTGCCGGGCACCACGCAGTATGTCTCGACCGGCACCGACCTCGGCAACGGCGACGCGGGCTCGTCGTATTCGCGCGATAACGGCCTGACCTGGGTAGCAATCGAAGCCACGAACAACCACTTGGTGACGGAGTTTGTGAGCAGCAGCGCGGGCTGGTCGAGCGCCCTGCTCATCAACGGCACGCAGCTGCAGGGCGGCGCTCTTCGCTACAATGGCACGGCCCTGGCTACCCGCACCGACGCGGCCCTGCAAGCCAGCCTGACGGTGTCGCCGAACCCGGCAGTGGGCGGGC
>NZ_BAAGZM010000198.1:0-6868 GCF_054778495.1 Hymenobacter agri | reverse complement strand
GACCGCACCCGCGCCCAAACCTTAGCCGCGCAGCATCCCGCCACGGCCGGGGCAGCGCTCGTGAGTGAAGCGGTACCTGAGGCCCCCACTCCTGCCCCGCCCACGCTGTCGGCCATCGACCGGACTTTCCTGGCCCGGGTGGCCGCCGCTGTGGCCGAGAACCTGGATAATGGCGAATTCGAGGTGGAGCAGCTCACCAGCGCCGTGGCATTGAGCCGCACGCAGGTGCACCGCAAGCTACGCGCCCTTACCGGGCAGTCGCCGGCCGAATACATCCGCACCGAGCGGCTGCAAGTGGCGCGCGAGCTGCTGCGGGCCCAGGCCGGGACCGTGGCCGAAGTGTGCTACCGGGTGGGTTTCAATAGTCCGGCGCACTTTTCTACGGCATTTTCGCGGCAGTTTGGCTACCCGCCCAGCGAGGCGGCCCGGCAGTGAGCCTTGGTGCTTGGCCAATATTTTGTGGTAGGTACGCGGGAAAATAAAGGAACATTTCGGCAACCCCGCAAGCGTCGAATACGAATAAACCCCACGCCCCACCCAGCTTCGGCAGCGAGGCCGCGTTTTATTCCTTTCATCTCCTTTTCCCGCCCAATCATCATGGATAATCAGAAAGACCAGTTCGGCACCACGCCGGACCAGAGCAACGCCAGCCGCACCACCACTAGCACTCCCTCGTCGGCCGCTACGGCCAGCGGCGCTTCGGCCGCCTCGCGCAAGTCGGCCCCCACGCCCGGCGCGACGGACACCAACCAGAACCCAACGGCGCAGAGCATGGCCTCCACGCCCAATGCGCAATCGCAGAATACTGCCAACGCCGGCCTGAACCGCCAAGGCGAAGGCGAGCAAACCAACGGCCAGGAAGGCACCTTGCTCGACACGGCCTTGAATAGCGGCAAAAAATGGATTGAAGATTCCGGCGTACTCGACGGCGTAAACCAGTTGCCGCAGTCGTTGAAAGACCTCGGCAACCGCGCCCTCGACCGCGTGAATAGCCTCAGCACCACCCAGAAAGTAGTGGGCGGCGCCATCCTGGCCGCTGGCATTGGCTGGCTGGCCACCCGCAAAGGCAAGTCTTCGTCGTCGGATAGCAGCGACAGCAGCTCGTATAACTACGGCCGCCAGCGTGACGCCGGCAGCTACGGCCGTAAAAGCTACGGCTACCAGGCCCCCGACGCCAGTACCAGCCGCCGCCCCGCAATGGGCAGCAGCCGCTCCGACAGCGGCTCGGCCTACGGCAACAGCGGCAGCCGCTACGGTAGCAGCGGTAGCTACGGTACCTCCAGTTCGCCCACCAATACCGGCATTCACTCGGGCAGCGGCCGCGACGACAGCGGTGCTCCCTACGGCCACGCCTCGGCCCGCACCGACCACGGCTCACAGTCGTCGTCGAGCAGCAGCAACGCGCTGAACAGCGACTACCGTAGCATCGAGTAGGTTAGCCGATTAGCAAACAAAAGCCCCGCTTCGTTTCCGAAGCGGGGCTTTCTGCTTTTCTGGCAGCACAACGTGCTGCTTTTTCGATTGTGCTACTGAAGCGCTTAGATGTTCATGGCCGACTCGCGGCGGCGCATTTTGCCGGCCGGGATGCCGAACATCATCTTAAAGCGGCGGCAGAAATAGGCGGTGTCTTTGTAGCCCACTTCCTTGCCGATGTCGCGGATGCTTTTCTTCGTGGTGCGCAACAGGAATACGGCGCGCTCCATGCGCTGGTATTCGATGTAGTCCTGCGGGTTGATGTTGGTCAGCATCTTGAAATACTGACCCACGTAATCCTCGCTCACGTTGGCCACGCCGCTCAGCACTTTGTTGCTGAGGTCGCCGCCGAGGTTCTCCTTGATGTAGTTGAACAGGTCGATGAGGCGCGGGTCTTTGAAGTAGGTGCTGTTGGTGGCGAGCTGCTCCACAAACATGTTGTTGCGCAACACGTAGCGCACCACTTCTACCACAATGTTCTCGGTGTAGATGTTGATGAGGCGCTCGCGGCCGGGCAGGTCCTGCATGCTCTCCTCCACCACTTTAATAACCAGATTAGCCAGCTTGGGCTGCCCCGAGATGAGGAAGGCCGGCACGTCGAGCGAGGCGAAGAAGTTCACCGAGTCGAACACCTTGGCTTCGAAGCTCACGAAGCTGTGGCTTTCGGCCTCGTCGCCGATGAGGTCGAGGCTGTCGTTGGAGTGGAAGAACTTGTCTTTGTTCGAAATCAGGTCGTCGTTGCTAATGACGCGGTTTTTCTGGTCAACGCCGTAGCTCACCCGCGTGGGGCGGCCGCCGGGAATAAAGAGCATCTCGCCTTCTTCCACCACCATTTGTTCTTCGCCAAACGTGATGTGCCCTTTGTGCAACAGAATCAGGTTATTACCAACATCATAGGAATTGCGCACGGTGAAGGGCTGGTGCAACACCAGGTTTTTAGCCTTGATGTAGCGCACGCCCAACGACTCGATGACTTTATTGTAATCTTCCATAATTGAACTGGTCTAAAAGACCGATGTAAGGTGCGGAATGGGTAACAATTCGGCTACCGCAGTGCAAGATAACACCTTGAAATTCACAAAAACAAGAAACCCAGCCGAAAACCGGCTGGGTTTAGTGCAATGAATCTGTTTTTTAGGCAATTCCGGTCTTATTTGAGAATTTCCCGAGAAATCACAATTTTCTGAATTTCAGAAGTCCCCTCGTAAATCTGGGTAATCTTGGCGTCACGCATCAGGCGCTCCACGTGGTATTCCTTCACAAAGCCGTAGCCACCATGAATTTGCACGGCTTCCACGGCGGCGTCCATGGCCACTTTTGAGGCGAAGAGCTTGGCCATAGCGCCCGACTTGGCGTAGTCGGCGTGGTTGTCCTTGTCGGCGGCGGCTTGCAGGCAGAGCAGGCGGGCGGCGTCGATGTTGGTAGCCATGTCGGCCAGCTTGAACTGGATGGCCTGGTGCTGCGAAATCGGCACGCCGAAAGCCTTGCGCTCCTTGGCGTATTTCAGGCTAAGCTCGAGGGCGCCTGAGGCGATGCCCAGGGCCTGCGAGGCAATGCCGATACGGCCGCCGGCCAGCACCTGCATGGCGAACTTGAAGCCAAAGCCGTCGGCCCCGATGCGGTTTTCCTTGGGCACCTTCACGTCGGTGAACATCAGCGAGCAGGTGTCGGAGCCGCGGATACCCAGCTTGTTTTCCTTGGGGCCCTGGATGAAGCCGGGCATGTCCTTGTCGACGATGAGCACGTTGATGCCACGTGATTTCAGCTCGGGGTTGGTTTGGGCGATGACGAGGTACACCGAGGCAGTGGTGCCGTTGGTAATCCAGTTTTTGGTGCCGTTCAGCAGGTAGTGGTCGCCTTTATCTTCGGCGGTGGTGCGCTGGCTGGTGGCGTCGGAGCCGGCTTCGGGCTCGCTCAGGGCGAAGGCGCCGATGATTTCGCCCGAGCACAGGCGCGGCAGGTACTTCTGCTTCTGCTCCTCGGTGCCGTACTTCTCCAGGCCCCAGCATACCAGCGAGTTGTTCACGCTCATGATAACGGAGCACGAAGCATCGACCTTCGAGATTTCCTCCATGGCCAGCACGTAGCTCACGGTGTCGAGGCCGGAGCCGCCGTACTCGGGGCTCACCATCATGCCCATGAAACCGAGCTCGCCCATTTTCTTCACCTGCTCGGCGGGAAATTTCTGGTGCTCGTCGCGCTCAATCACGCCGGCCCATAGCTCGCTCTGGGCAAAATCGCGGGCAGCGTCGCGCACGGCGAGCTGCTCTTCAGTGAATTGGTAAATGTTGGAGGAAGTGGCGGTTTGCATGGGATTGGGAACGAGATAGGTGGGTGGGAGTGCAAAAGTACGGCCCGGCGCACGATGGGCAAGGCCGATGGGTAGCCAGCCCGGCACTTAACAATGCTGCAAGCAAAGGGTTGCGCAGCAGCCCACGCCTAAAAACAGCAACGCCCCGAATCGGACCGATTCGGGGCGTTGCTGTTTTTAGGCGTGGGCTGCTACTGATACTGAATGTAGAGCGGCTTGGGCGTGAGCTGCGTGAGCACCTCCACCGGCGTCATCATGTGGTGGGGCTTGGGCTTGGGGTCGTACTCGTAGAACAGCTTGAAGCCGGTGTACTGCACGGGCTCGGTCTGGATGTAGTCGTGGTACGAGTCCTTTTTCAGGGTGGGCTCGCCGTGGCCATCCATGTGCATCACCACCTGCACGCGCGGGTCGAGCTTGATGTTCTTGTAGTTGGTGAGCATCTTGCGGGTGAAGCGGTGTACCGTCAGCACTTTGGGCGGCAGCTTGTTCTCGCTCACGAGGCGGGCCAGGTAGTTGATGGTCCAGTTCACGTCCTTGGCGTCGAGCGTGCCGATGCGCTGGTTGGGACGCACGCCGGGCATGGTGGCCAGCGAAAACTCGGGGTCGATGCCAAGGTGAATGTCGGGCTGCTTGAGGTAGGCTTCCAGCTTGGGCACCTCCACCTGCAGGGTGCTGTGGCCGGGCTGCACGTCGAGAAACAGGATGCAGTGGTGCTCACGGGCCCACGAAATCACTTCCTCAATGGTGGCTTTGGAGTTCATCAGGCGCCACTTGCCGTCTTTGCCCGCCGTGCCCTGGGCCGTAATGGTCACGTTGTGCAGAGCGGGCTGCACCGGAATGGTGGGGTCGGCAGCCTGCCACTCCTTCAGCACACCCTCGAACTTGCGGAACATCTGCTCCTTGGGCTCGCGGCCCAGAATGCCCATGCCCTTCGAGCGAATGTTGCCATAAAAGGCCACGATGCGGTGGCCCGGCAGAATAGCGCCCGGCAGCTGCCCGGTTTTCTTGGCAATGCTGTCGGCCTTGAGCGAGTCGCGGCGCATGGCGGCCATTTTCAGCTTGAGGGTATCGACGGGGGCCGGCGCGGCGGCTACGCTGTCGCCGGTGGCGGTGCCGCCTTTCTCGCCCTCGGTGGGGCTGGTTTTGCAAGCGGGGAAGGCCAGCACGGCCAGCAAACCCA
Organism: Hymenobacter agri; assembly: GCF_054778495.1. Lineage (NCBI taxonomy): Bacteria > Pseudomonadati > Bacteroidota > Cytophagia > Cytophagales > Hymenobacteraceae > Hymenobacter > Hymenobacter agri. Next base: position 1,904 of record NZ_BAAGZM010000198.1, on the reverse strand, counting down.
GGGTGGCGGCAAACGCGCCGGAAGTAGCTTTTAACAACACGGATGAAGAGGGAACAAAACGGGCAATAGTAGCCTCAAAGGTAAGCCTTTCCGCGCGGGCCGCGGTAATGACCCAATTAAAAACCAGTTAAATCCTGCCAACCCCCAAAAAGCGGCAGGATTACCTAAGCAGCACTAGCTTGTCACCGGCGCGAGCGTCACTTCGAACCAGGTGGTAGGGTCGGCGAGCGGGTCGGGGGCTTGCACCGGCAGCGGCGTGGGCGAATACAGGGCGCAGAGCGTGTTTTCGACCTGCACCAGCTGGCCGGTAGCGGTGGCGGGCAGGCCGTCGAGCAGGCCGGCCAGCACTTCCCAGCGCGGCTCGCCGGGCTGGCGGCTGGCATCGTGCCACACCACCACGGTGCGCGGGCCCACCAGGTGTTTGAACACGCGGGCTGTATCGGTGCGCACGGCTTCGTAGCGGTGGTCACCGTCGATAAAAATGACATCAAAAGGCTTTGCAAACTCTTCGAAGTCGTAGGTGGCCGAGTTGCCGTGCAGGTGGTACACGTTGGGCAGGGGCTTCGAGAAAAAGCCGTGCAGCTCGATGTAGCGCTCGGGCAGGCCGAGGGCGCGAATTTCGGCGTCCGATAAGTTGAGGGTGTATACTTCGTCGATGACTTCGGCCACGTTGGCGGCGCTTTCGCCGCGCCAGGTGCCAATTTCAAAATAGGCCCCATTGGGCACGCGGCGGGCCAGGGCGCGCAGCAGCAGCAAATCGGTAGGCAGCGAGCCGCCCTCGCGGAAGGCGAAGGGGCGCACGGTGGTATCGTTTGGACTCAGAAAATGCGCCAGCGGCACCATCGGCAGGCCTTTTGGCGTGAGGCCGCGGCCGGCATGGGCCAGCCCCCGACGCTGCCACTCGCCCACATCGCCAGCCACGACGTGGGTGAGCAGTGAGGGGGTACGAATCAGACTGCGAAACGCCTGCAGAGCAACGGATATTCGGGACATAACTGGAGCTTGGCGGCCGCCGCAACGCCATAGCACGTGCGAGAGCTCAGCCGGGTTGCCGCTGGCCCGACTACCATATTGGGCCCAAGATAGGCCCTATACCAGCGATGAGCGTGGATGCAGATAACCAGCCGCGGCACCTCGCCCTTGGTTTAGGGGCCCACCTGTTGCACGTGCTGCCAGCGGCGTTGCCCATCGGCGTCGCGTAGCTCGACAAGGTAGGAATCGGGCAGCAGAGCCAGCAGAAGCCGATTTTCGCCCGGACGCAGGCAGTGCACGGCCACGGGAAGCGGATTGGGCACCTGCCGGGTTTCGGCCAGCCGGTACACCAGCAGCTGCTGGGCGCGCCGGGAGCGCAGGCTATCAACCGGAATAACCACGGATATCGTGCGGGCGGCGGGCTGCCCGAAGCCGTTGCCGGGCGCGGGCGCAAGGCGGTTCAGCACGGTGAGGTCGGCGCGGATATCGAAAGCGGGCTGGTAGCGAGCATCGGCCAGCACGTAGGCGCCGGCGGGTGGGGTTGCCAGGCCGGGCGGGGGCGCGTAGTCGAGTTGGGTCTGGTCGATGGTGAAGGGGTCGATACCACTCAACTCACGAAACCACTGCGCCATGCTTTTGAACTGCGGATTGAGCCGCTCGTTGATGTGGGCGTGCCCAGCCAGCACTACTACCCGGGCATTAGGATTACGCTGTACGGTGGCGGCCAACAGGTTGCGGGCCTGGTTTTGCTCACGGTCGGCCCCGAAGGCATCGTAGCTCACCACGTGCATGCCCAGGCGGCGAGCTTCGCGCACAAGGTTGGCCAGCGTTGGCTCGCGCAAATAGAAGCCCGATGTGCCCACCGGAAACCCGCGCCGCCGCACGCCGGCCGTGTCTTCGGCCGCCAGCGCTTCCAGCGCCAGGTACCGGAA
>NZ_BAAGZM010000197.1:0-6873 GCF_054778495.1 Hymenobacter agri | reverse complement strand
ACGCCCTGGCGGGCGGCTTCGGTAGCCTGGGCGCGTAGGGCGGGGTCGCCCACGCGGCTCAGGCGGTCGGCGCGGGGCATGGGGTTCTCAAACAGCCCGATTTCCTCCTTCATTTGCAGCACGCGGCCGGCCGAGAGGTCGATACGGGCTTGCGTGAGACGACCTTCCTGCACCAGCTCCTTCACCAGACGGCAAAAGCTGGTGGTGTAGGGCGTCATGGCCATGTCAACGCCCGCGTCGATGGCCATAAAGGTGGCCTCCTTCTCGTTGGCCGCTACTTTCTGAATGCGTACCAGCCGGTTAATATCTTCCCAGTCGGTTACGGCCACGCCCTTGAAACCCATCTGCCGCCGCAGCAAGTCGGTCAGAATGGCTTTGGAGGCGTGCACGGGCTCGCCGTTGATTTCGCCTGAGTTAATCATGATGGATTTCAGGCCGGAATCGATTGCGGCCTGAAACGAAGGGCGGAAGAACTCCTGCAGCCGCTGGTCGGGGATGAGGGCGTTGGTGCGGTCCCAGCCGTTGCGCGGGTCGGAGTAGCCCAGGAAGTGCTTGCCGCAACCCGCCACTTTGTAGGGGGCAATCTCGGTGTTGCCCTGCAGCTCCTGCACGAAGGCGGCCCCCAGCGTGGCGGCCACCAGTGGGTCTTCGCCGTAGGTTTCGTAAAAGCGCGGCCAGTAGGTGTTTACGCCCAGGTCGAGAACCGGCGCGAACACCCAGTGGTGGCCCAGGTCGGCCGATTCGAGCACCGTAGCGCGGGCCGTCTGGCGGGCCAGCTCGGGGTTGAAGGTGGCCCCGAGGTTGATGTTGTGCGGGAAAATGGCCGTGCCGCCCACGTAGCTGGCCCCGTGCATGTGGTCGATGCCATAAATCATGGGGATATGCAGCCGCGACTCGCGCAGGGCAATGCGCTGCAAGGCCGCCGAGTAGCGCACCCACTGCGCCGCCGGCACCGCCTCGCCGTTCAGGAAGGAACCGATGTAAAAATTCCGGACCAGCCCGGCGGCCTTGGCCGAGTCGAGCGTGACGTCGCCGTTGGTACCATCGTGGTTGATGGCTGACAGGTTCAATTGGGTCATCTGCCCGATTTTTTCCTCCAGCGTCATCTGGGCCAGCAGCTGGCGCACGCGCGGGCTGAACGTGGCGGCCGGAATTTCGTCGGCGTTGGCGGGAGCGGCCGAAGTAGCCGGTAGCTGGCCGGCGGCTACCGGCGTTTGAGGCACCGCTGCTCGCTGGCAAGCCGCGAGCAGCGCCCCTGCCAGCAGCAGCGAGCCGAGCCCCATCGGCAGGCGCAAACGCGACGGAGAATAGCCGAAGTTAAGGCCCGGGCCGGAGGAAGAAGACACGTCAAACACAGCGTACAGGTGGGAGTTGTGGTCCAAATGTAGCGGCGTGTGTCTGGCAAATGCAAGCGCGAAAACACGCTATACTGCTTGCAAATAAGGTTTTTGACTGGTTGCCTGCAAAACGCTTTACGCTTTGTGCACACGTGCCGACGGGGCATTGTTAGCTCAGCAGAGCGGGCAGCCAATTTTTCGATTTTCGCAACTCAGGCTAAAAAACAACGAAAAAAATGTGGGCAAACGCGAAAAAAAATGCCGCAGGCCGCTGCTTGTTTTAGCAGCGGCCTGCGGCTCGAGAAAACGATGGCCGACGGGACTACGCAACCGGTTCATCGTTCGCAAACGTTTCCGGCTTTGGCGTCGGTGTCAGGCTTGTGATTCGGCGGCTTCGGTTTCGGCCGTTTCGACGTCGGCGGTGGCGTCCAGCAGCACGTGCGTCCAGGGTTCGCTGGCTTCGTAATCGGGCGCCTGTCGGCGGCGTTGCAGGGCGGCCAGCACCTTCTGGGCGAAGGCCCAACTGGTGGCCGGGCGCAGCTCCAGCACGCGGGCAAGTTCGGCGGGCGGGTAGCTGCCGCGGTGGGCATGCAGCAGAAACACCGCGTACAGCGCCTTCACAATGGAGAATTTTACTTTTTGCAGCAGCGTGCCCGTAGTGGCCGACTCTACGTAGCGGCAGCGGGTGCAGCGGCGCGCGTGTGGCTCGCGGGCCTCGCAGCTTTTCTCGTGGCCACACTTGCGGCAGCGGTAGGGCTGGTGGGCCCATTTCAGGTCGGCCAGGTAGCGCAGGCAGGCATCCTTGTCGGGGTATATCAGGCTGAACTCGCCAAAGTCTACCTCCCGTGCCTCAATGCGAGCGGCTTTTTCGGCGTGCAGGTCGCGGCTCAATTCCAGGTTGAGCTTGGCAATGGCGTCGGACTGCAACGCCAGCAAGCCGTTGGCTTCGAGCAATTCGCGGTTCTGGGCGGCCACGGTTTCGTGCTGCTGGCGCAGCTCGGCGGTGCGGGCGGCTACTTGCGCCTCCAGCTCGGTGTTGAGTTGGTCTTTCAGCTGCTGGTTTTCGCGCATCTGCTCCACCAGGCGGTCCTGGGCCTGGTGCTTTTTACGCATCTGCTTCAGCAGGCGCTGCTGCGAGAGCAGCGTCAGGTCCATCAGGCCCTTCAGCTTTTCGCCCAGCGCGTAGCTCAGAATCACGACTTCGAGCACGAAGGCCGCGTTCAGGCTGTATACCGTGTAGGCATTGTTGAAGAAGCTGATGCCCAGCTTGCGGGTAATGAGAAATATCAGGCTTACGGCCACCAGCGCCTGGGCCAGCAGAAGGTAGCGCGCCGGCTTCAGGCCCGTGCGGTAGGCCTGCCAGCCGGCGTAGTACAACAGCCCGTACGGCAGCAGGTACAGCCAGAAGCTAAAGCCCGAGTGCACCAGGCCCACGTCGAGCACCAGCAGAGCCGCGCTCACGCCCAGCACCCAGCGCCCGAAGCGGTGCAGCCCGGGCAGGCGCGAGGGCGTGTCGAGAAAGCCGCTGGCGTAGGTGCCAAACGTGAGCAGCAGCAGCAGCGGCGCCGCCGCCCCGATAAAGTGGTTGAACCCCGGTGCCCCCGGCCACAGGTACTGGAAGCCCAGGCCATCTTCCGACAAAAACAGCAGGGCCCCGCTCAGCACGTACAGCACATACAGAATATAGGTGCTCTCCTGCAGAAAGAAGTACAGGATGAGGTTGTAGAGCACCATAATGAGCAGGATGCCATAGAAGATGCCCAGCAGCCAGTACTGCAGCGATAGCTCCGGAATGAGCCCGGCTCCGCTGTGCACCATGGCCCGGAAGCTGGTGCGCGTGTCGGAGTGCAGGCGCAGGTAGTACGTCACCGTCTGGCCGGGCCGGGGCGGCAGGTCGAACAGGAAGTTTTTGTAGGGGTGGGGCCGGGTGGCAAACGAGCGGGTGGCTCCGGTAGCTACGCTGTCGTAAGCGCTGGTGCTGCCGGGCTGCGGCCGGTAGAATACCGCCTGCCCAATGTGCGAGTCGTAGAGTTCGAGGTACCACGCGTCCGACTCGATGGGGGCATGGCGCACCGTCAGGCGCAGCCAGTAGGTATTGCGCGGATGCTGAATATTGGCCGGCTGCCCCGAGCCCGCCATCCGCCGGAAGCGCCCGGCCCAGGTTGGGGTGCGCACGTCGGCCAGGGTGAGGCGGTTGCTGGGGTCTTCCAGCACGCTGTAGTAGTTATCGTCAAGATAAATCTCGGCCTGGCCCGGGCGCACGGCCAGCGTGTCTTCGGGATGCGGCACCGCGGGCCGTGCCGCAGCCGTAAAACCCAGTAGCCCCAGCAGGAGCAGCAGCAGCCGGACCGGGCGGCGCACCCAGTTGCCGAGCCGGTTGCCCTCGGCTGGTATCAGAACGCTGGCCAGGCCGGCCGGGAGCAATTGAGTGAGTAACCACATACGGCCCCTAAAATACGACAGTCCGCCCGCTGGTAAGCGGAGCGGGCTGTTGGCAGGCCTGCGGGCGGAACTCAGAGGCGGAACTGGGCGCTGAGCCGGACCCCAAAGTTCTGGTGGCTGTTATCGCCCCGGCCCGGAGGCGGGGGCGGGGGCTGGTTGCGGTAGGTGAGGCGATGCAGGAAATCGACCCGAATGAATTTGAAGATGTTCTCAATGCCATAGCCTACCTCCACGTACGGCTCCCGGATAGAGCCCGGCAGGTACGACGAGCGGCCGTTGGCATCGCGGGCCCGGTCCGACAAGTTGCCGTACAGCATATTGGCCGTGCCCACTAGGCGCCAGTTCAGCGCGCGAATACCGGGGATGGCATTCAGCAGCAGGCCTTCAAAATGCTGGTCGAGACGCAGCGACACCGAACGGTCGGTCACGAACTCGAAATAGTTCATCAGGTTGAAGGCGTTGGCGTTGTAGAAAATAGTCTGGTTGCCCAGCGGGGCCTTCAGAATAATATAGGGCAGCGGTGTGGGGATGTAGTTGCCCTCGACCCGGTAGTTGAGCCGGCCGAAGTAGCCCACCGACAGGCTGTGGGTGATGGAGAGGTTGAACTTGTGGTACATGTTGTGGCCCCGGTACCACTCGATAGAGCCCAGCGTGTAGCGGAAATTGAATACCGGCCAGCGCTTCAGGCCCACGGCCCGGCGGCGGTTCTCGCTCTGCACCAGGGTTTCATCAGGCGCGTAGCGCGATTCCGATACTAATTCGCTCAGGTGCAGAATGTCCGACGGCGGCGTGTCGTTGGGGCCGGGGGGAGGGGGCGCGATATTCAGCGCAAACAGCGGGTCGATAAACTGGTAGCGCGCCGTCAGCGTCTGGGTAAAGCCGTGGAACAGGTCGCGCTGTATGCTCAGCGAGGCAATGTCGCGCAAGGCCGGGCGCTGAAAGCGGCCCCAACGCGAAGCGGCCAGAAACAGGTTGTTGTTGTCGAGGAAGTCGTTGTCGAGCAGCGCCGTTTGCTCCACGTCGTGCTTGAACTCGGCCGAGATGACCGTCCAGTGGCGGCGCTCGGCAATGTAGCTCTCGCGCAGGCCATATTTCAAGCGGCCGTCCTTGGTGCCGTAGGCAATGTAAGCCTGCGTCAGCCAGTTGCGGCTGATGAGCGGCGTGGTACGAAAGCCAATGCGCAGGCGGCTGCCTTCAAAGTCGTTGTGCGCATACAGCGTCGAAATGGGCCCGATGTCGAGCTTGCCCACGCGCTTGTAGCCGTTCACAAACAAGTCAACCCAGTCGAGCAGGTTGCGCACCGAGGGCAGCTGCTTGGCCGAGTCGAGCACGGCAAACACCTGGCGCTCGCTCAGGCTCAGGGTATCGGGGCGGTGCGTGTCGAAGTAGCCGCCGCCGCCCTGGGGCAGGCCGCCGAGCAGGCCGCCCGCGGGCGCATCAACCGGCTCCATCAGCGACGACACAATGGGCTGGTCGTAGAAGCCGGTTTCGTCGTGAATCTTGTTGCGCACGAAGTTGCTGCTCACCGTGGTGTAGCGCACCAGCATGGCCGCCTGCTTGTCGTAGGGCCGCACGCTGATGAGCAGCTTGGTACGGGTGGGTAGGCCCGGGCCCTCGCCGGGCGAGGTCAGCTCCTGCGCCACGCGCAGGTCGTTCACGAAGTTGATGTTGGCATCGGGGCTGGCCACCAAATCGACGCGGCGCAGAGCGTAGCCCTCCTGCGTAATCCAGATGGTGCCCTTGAAAGCCAGGTCGTGGCTGCGCTTGGGCGTCACGGCAATCTTGTAGCAGAAGTCCTTGCCCACAAACACCGAGTCCTGCAGCTCGTAGTCGTAGGTACCGCGTCCGCCCTCGGCAATGGGCGAGATGAAATCTTTGCCCAGCACGTTCTGCCAGTTGGGGTAGAAGTCGAAGTTCTGGAAGTTCGAGCCCAGCATCTGGCTCAGAATAGAGCCTTCGCGCGGGCCCACGCCGCGCATCTGCTTGTGCAGCAGGTCTTCGCGGCGGCGCAGCGGGTTGTTGCGCTGGTACACGCGCGAGCCCACTTCGGAGGCAAACACGGGCAGCGGCGCGTCGGGGTCGCCCACGGCGGCAGCACCCTGCCGCACGGCCAGCGCCCGAATGTCGCGGATGGCCTTGCGCTTGTTGAGGGCGGCCGGCACGTCAATCAGGCTGGTTTCGATGCGGTTGTAGGAGTCGAACTCGGCCGCCTTCAGGTAGGAGCGGGCATTTTCGGGTTTGTGCTTCTGGACTTCGCGCAGAATGCGGAAGGCTGGATTTTCGGGCTTGCGCGAGCTCACGAATACTTCGCCGAGCGTGACGCCCCCGGCCTTCATCCGGAACAGCACCGTTTGCACGGCCGCATCGCTGAGCTTACGGCGCTGGGTAGCAAAGCCAATGGCCGACGCCGCAATGGAGTCTGGCGAGCCCGTTACCGTGAGCTTGAATTTGCCATCGGCATCAGCCGTGACGCCGGCGCTGGTTTTCGGAACGAAAATGGAGGCAAACGGCACCGGTTCGCCATTGGCCGCTTCCACTACCTGACCACTGATAACGATACGCTGGGCGGCGGCTGGAAATACCAACAGGCATACCAGGAGCAGCGGAGCAAGGAATCTCATACGCAGTATAAAAGAGCCAAATGCCGGAAATAATAATAGAGGATGGTCCGGCAATTTACGCAAAGCGCAAGCGGCTTTAACTAGTTCCGTGCCGATTTTTTGGAAATTTAGCAGGATTGGTTTTAAACCTTGAAGGCCTTGGTTTGTCGCGGCTGGGCGAATGGCGGCAATTCCTCGGCCAATGGCCTGCCTGCCCCCGCCAGTCGTGGTGACCAAGCACTTACCAGATGTCGGGAGCCGGGTCGCGCAGCAAGCCGCGCATGGCCTCGGCGCCGGCGCGGCTCAGTTCTTCTACCGTGCCCACGGCGGGCCGGCGACTGCCATCGGGCAAGTGGAGGTCGACGGGCAGGGCGGTGTGCAGGGGCAGGCTGGTGAGGTGAGGCGTAGGCCCGGCGGGCATAGCCAGCAGGCCCAGGCCGGGCAGGGGCCAGGTGGTAGCCACGCGCAGTAGCAGAATGGGGGAGGAGAGAGCC
>NZ_BAAGZM010000196.1:0-6884 GCF_054778495.1 Hymenobacter agri | reverse complement strand
GAAGCGTAGGGCACCGGGGCCTTGGTCTTCTGGTCGAGCACCACGCCCCGCACCGTTGTGCCCGCAGTGGCCGTTCGCACTTGGCGCGCCGGGCGTACCGGGCTGAGGGCATCGGCCATGGGGTGGGCTTTGGCGCTGGCTGTATCGGCGGCCGGCCCCGTTGTTGCTGATAGGCTAACGGGATGCGTCGGCTGCACCGTTCGCAGAAACAGGAAGCCATCTACCGCTTCGCTCCACGGGCCGACCAAGGGCTTGTACTCAAACGCATAAGTGGTTAGCTCGCGGCCCGGGGCCTCGTGTTTCAGACTGATGAAAGCATAGTTGGCAGGCTGCGTGGCTAGCTCGGCTTCGAGCGAATTTGCGCCCGGCGCCGGCACTGGCCGGCCGGCTTCCGACCAGCTGCCGTAGCTGCCTCCGCCGGCCAGCGTGCCCAGAATGTACACCTGTTCGGCACCCAAGCCCTCCTTCACCGCCCGGCCCATCGGCCGGTAGGCCTGAATTTCAGCGTTCTGGAAATGCTCCAGCCGGTTGGCCAGGTGGGGCAGGGCTGCCCAGCACACCACTTTTTCCTGCGGGTGCTGGCGCACATACCACAGCAGGTTGTCGGCCATCTGGGCATCGCGCGGGTTGCTGTCGATGGCCTTGAAGCTGTCGTCGTCGAGGGCCCGATTACGCTTACTCGCATAGTCGCGGGCCTGGGCCAGCAGGCTGCGCCCGTTCTGCTGCCAGAACCGCGCTTCGTCCGCACGCTGCCCAGAGCTGCCGGCGGCCATTTTATCCAGCAGCCGGTTCACCTTGCCCATTTCCTTTTCAAAATCGGCGGGCTTGGCGTCGGGTGGGAGGGCAAAATGGTCGCCCATGTAGCCAATCACCTCCTCCAGATAGTCGTAGTTAACCTGCGCGGCTCCCTTTTGCGCGGTCAAAAAAGCGCGTAGCTCGTCCACCATATCGCCGCTGTATTCACCGCTCAGCTGCGGGTCAAACCCCGCCACGCGCAGTCCGCCCGGGCCCAGCAGCGGCAGCACGGCCTGAAATTCCTGCGCCCCGGTCCAGATAGTGAACACGCTGTTGCCAATGGCCTCCTGCGCCGGTCGCCCTGTCTCCAGCGCCTGCTGGGCCTTGTGCAGGTCGTAAAAACCACTCTCGAACGCTACCGTCGTGAAGCCCATCTGCTCGCGCAGAAAGCGCAGCAGCCGGATTTTGGCCTCGAATACGTTGCCCTCGCCGTGGGTGGGCTCGCCCAGCATCACCACCCGCGCCGGACCGATTTCGGCTTTTAGAAATTCCAGGTCCCGAAAATCGGTATCGGTTGGGGCAATGCTGCGCACCGCGTGGGTGGGCAGGGGAGTGGGGGCTTGGCCGTGGGCCAACGCGCCAGCCAATAGCAGCGCTCCCGTCAGGGCCGCCGCCTTAAAATCAACAAACATGAAAAGCAGAAAAAGGTGGAAAGGCCGCATTCGGCAGCCCGGAAAGCGGCGGCAAATTACTGGCGTTTTGCTGCTAACGCCAAGCAATAGCCCGGGCGAAAACACAAAAAAGCCCCGAACCACGCGGGTTCGGGGCTTTTGGGGCAGCGTGAATGCGGCTTATTCTTTTTCCAGCATCAACGACGCGCCATCGGCCGATTTCAGCGTCAGCTTGTCGTCGGTCAGGGTTTCGACGGCGAAAGTGCTGGCGGGCTTGCCTTCGGGGCTAAAGGTGATGGTTTTGGCGGCCTGGTCGAACGTGTATTTACCCGAAATGGCGCCGGCGGCACCATCCGTCATGGTGTAGTTGCCATTGGCAAACACATGGAGCTCCTGCTGCTTTTGTGCGTCGGTCTGCTTCACTTTGTCGCCGGCGGTGTCGGTTTCCTTGGCGGTTTTCCACACCTTGCTGTCGGTGCCGTACAGCATGTTTACGCCTTCAACCTTGCCTTTGTCGTTGCTGCACGAAGCGGCAAACAGCGACACGAGCACCAGCAGGCTGGCGAAATAGCGGAGCGAAAAGAGGGACTGGAGTTTCATGAGCACTTGTGAGTGAAGGTGAAAGAATGAAAGTGAAAGCCCGCGCACGGCGAACTCGTCGGCTTACGGTGCCAAAAGAAAAGAGTTGGCGCTGTAACCCCAGTTTGGACCGCCCGTATAGCAACCCGGCCGGCCCAACCGCAAGGTTTTTCCGGTGAAATCATTCGCAACCTCTAACTTTGTAAATCCCATGGGACTCTTTGATTTCATCAGCGACAAAGGCGAACAAAAACCCGTTGAACCCGCTGCCAAGCCCGCCGGTGGCGCCACCGATTTTTTCGGCAACGCCGCCAAACCGGAAACTTCCGGCGACACGTATACTGTTGTCAGTGGAGATTCCCTCTCAAAAATTGCTAAAAACCACTACGGCGACGCCGCCAAGTGGCACCAGATATATGAGGCCAACAAGGCCACCATCGGCAGTAACCCCGACCACATCGAAGTTGGTCAGGTGTTAACCCTACCTAGTCTCTAGGTACTTTTTTGCAGAAAAAAGGTGAGAAAAGCCACTCTGTTTCAGGGTGGCTTTTTTGCGTTTCTGCCCTTGCAGAAAAATCTGTCATCCTGAGCGCAGCGAAGGACCTTGTCACGCTAGCGCAATTCGTGCAGACGTGATAAGGTCCTTCGCTGCGCTCAGGATGACAGGCGATTTGGCTTACCGAAAAAAATATTTTCGCCGCACCGCTTGCCATTCTCAAAAATTCGCTCCTACCTTTGCGATACCCAACAGGTACTCCCCGCTAACGGTGGGCAGTTTTCAAGTTTTATACAGAAGTGGCGAGAGACTAGGCTCCGTGACCCACTGGCAACCTTCGCTCAACGAAAGGTGCCAATTCCTACCCGCCGCAGCTTCGGCCGCACCGGGACAGATGATTCGAGTGCCATGGAAAATCCCGCAAAATCTGCTTTTCTCCTCCCGACTGCTCCGGCTGCTTTGCGCGCCGTAGGGTCGGGTTTCTTCGTTTCGGCGGCTGGCCGGAATGTGGCATTGCCCAACGGGCGAATGCGAATGTGCTGTTGCTGCCCGTGTTGTTGCTAAGCTGATTTCGGCTTAGAACCCTCCCCCCAACTCTTCTGGATTTTTTGGTGGCCCCGCGGGTCTGCCGCGCGCCTTTTCGGGCCTTCGCGGTGGGTTTGGGCCACGCCGGCAGCACGGGCTATTTCGGGGAGTTTTGGCGCTAAAAACGGCTTTTCAGGCTCGCAGCGCACTTTTTTCAATTGTCATTCCGGTTTTTCAACGCGTCAAGCGCACCCTCATCATGTCTGTTCAGCCCCAACACTTCGAAACTCTCCAACTCCACGCCGGCCAGCAGCCCGACCCCACTACCGGGGCCCGCGCCGTGCCCCTGTTCCAAACCACCAGCTACGTGTTCAAGAGCGCCGAGCACGGCGCCAACCTGTTTGCCCTGAAGGAGTTCGGCAACATCTACACCCGCCTGATGAACCCCACCACCGACGTGTTTGAGCAGCGCGTGGCGGCCCTCGAAGGTGGCGTGGCGGCCCTGGCTACCGGCTCGGGCCAGGCGGCGCAGTTCATCGCCCTGAACAACATTCTGCAGGCCGGCGACAACTTTGTGAGCACGGCCTACCTCTACGGCGGTACCTACAACCAGTTCAAGGTGGCATTCAGGCGGTTGGGTATTGAGGTTCGCTTCGCTGATGGCGACAACCCGGCCTCGTTCGAGCAGTACATCGACGAGAAAACCAAAGCTATCTACCTCGAAACTATTGGCAACCCGAGCTTCAGCATTCCCGATTTTGAGGCCATTGCGGTCATCGCCAAAAAGCACGACTTGCCGCTGGTAGTGGACAATACCTTCGGCGCGGGCGGCTACCTGTTCCGGCCGCTGGAGCACGGCGCCAACATCGTGGTGGAGTCGGCCACGAAGTGGATTGGCGGGCACGGCACCAGCGTGGGCGGCGTGATTGTGGACGGCGGCACCTACGACTTTGGCAACGGCAAATTTCCGCAGTTTACCGAGCCGAGCGACGGCTACCATGGCCTGATTTTCAACGATGTATTTGGCAAGAACGGGCCGTTTGGCAACATCGCCTTCATCATCCGGGCGCGGGTGGAAGGGCTGCGCGACTTCGGCCCGGCCATTAGCCCGTTCAACTCCTGGCAGCTGCTCATCGGCCTCGAAACCCTGAGCCTGCGCGTGGACCGCACCGTGGAAAACGCCCTGAAAGTGGCCACCTGGCTCGAACAGCATCCGCAGGTGGAAAGCGTGAACTACCCCGGCCTGCCCAGCAGCCCCTACTACGCCATCGCCAACAAATACCTGAAGCGCGGCTTCGGCGGCGTGCTCTCGTTCCGCATTAAGGGCACGAAGGAAACGGCTACGCAATTTATTGATAACCTGAAGCTCATCAGCCACCTGGCCAACGTGGGCGACGCCAAGACGCTCATCATCCAGCCCTCGGCCACCACGCACCAGCAACTGAGCGAGGAAGAGCAGTTGGCCTCGGGCGTAACGCCGACGTCGCTTCGCCTGAGCGTGGGGATTGAGCATTTCGACGACATCAAAGCCGATTTGCAGGCCGCCTTCGACGCCATTGGCAATACGGCTAGCCAGCCTACCGAGGGCGAAGAGGTGGGCGAGCCCGAATTGGAGCACGCCCAGCCGCTGGAGGTATAGGGAGCGGTGGGTTTCGTTTTGGGCTCTTCGCTGCTGGCCGCCGGGTTTAGGTGAAGTGAAATACCGGTAGCCGGGAGCAGAGACCCAAAAACGAAAAACCACAGCTCAATCAGAACAACTCAATTTCAGCGCCAGCGCGCCGGGCGGGTGCCGCTTCCGTGATGGGTAGCGAAATGGGGGTGAGAATCCATGAGCCCGGCCGGTTCGCTGGCGCTGAAACTGAGCTATTGAAACAGATAATGACTAGCCAACTATTTGAACTACCCGACCTGACGCTGGAAAGCGGCGAAACCCTGACTGGAGCCCACGTGGCTTACCAGACCTGGGGCCAGCTGAACGAAGACCGCGACAACGTGGTGTGGGTGTGCCACGCCCTCACGGCCAACGCCGACGTGCTGGCCTGGTGGCCGGGCCTGGTAGGGCCGGGCTGCTACTACGACCCGGCCGAGTGGTTCATTGTGTGCGCCAACGTGCTGGGCTCGTGCTATGGCAGCACTGGCCCGCTCGACGCCGACCCGGCCACCGGGCAGGCGCGTTTCCAGCATTTTCCGCTGCTGACCATTCGCGACCTGGTGCAGGCCCACGAACTGCTGCGGCAGGACCTGGAAATTACCGATATCAATACGCTGATTGGTGGCTCGCTGGGCGGGCAGCAGGCGTTGGAGTGGGCCGTGCAGCGCCCCGATTTGTTCGACCACCTCGTGGTGATTGCCACCAACGCCCGGCACTCGGCCTGGGGCATTGCTTTCAACGAGGCGCAGCGGCTGGCCATTGCGGCCGACCCGACCTACGCCGCCGGCCAGCCCGGCGGGGGCGATGAGGGCCTGCGGGCCGCCCGCGCCATTGCCCTGCTCAGCTACCGCAGCTACGCGGCCTACAACGAAACCCAGACCGACCCCGACGCCGATGAGTTGCCCGATGAATACCGCGCCAGCACCTACCAACGCTATCAGGGCGACAAGCTGGTGGCCCGCTTCGACGCCTACAGCTACGTGGCCCTGAGCCGCAGCATGGACACGCACAACCTGGGCCGCCACCGCGGCGGAGTACCGGCGGCGTTGGCTCGCATTGGGGCGCGCACGCTGGTGCTGGGCATTACCTCCGACGTGCTGTTTCCGTTGAGCGAGCAGCGCGAGCTGGCGGCCCATATTCCGGGGGCGATGTACGGCGAGCTGGATTCGCGCTACGGCCACGACGGCTTTCTGCTGGAAACAGCGGCCATCACGCACTTTTTGGAGCTGTTCTACGCGCCCACGTTTGTGCATTAGGCGGCCGCAATTAGCCCCGAATAGCTGCAAATGCCCTTTTGAATGACTGATTAGTACAGCCCGCTATGGGTTGGCGCAAAGCCTGGACAGGCAGCACAAAAGCCCGCGCCGCGGTACAATTGCGATTGGCGAGGCACAAATAATCTGCTGGCCCGCGGCTACCTGCGGCCGGCCGAAACTACTGATTCATGACACATTTTGAACAACCCCTGCGCCTGGGCCTGATTGGCTTCGGCTGCGTGGGGCAGGGCTTTTATGACATCGTGCAGCGGCAGCCCGAACTGGGCCTGACCGTGGCGCGCATTGCCGTGAAAACGCCCGGCAAAACCCGGTCACTATCGGCCGACCATTTCACCTACCAGGCCGATGAGTTGCTGGCTGATGCCACGCTCGACGTGCTGGTGGAGGTGATTGACGACGCGGCCGAGGCCTTCCGGCTGGTGAGCGCGGCTCTGCGGCAAGGCCGCCGGGTAGTGACGGCCAATAAAGCCATGCTGGCCCGGCATCTGCCCGAGCTGGTGCAGCTGGAGCAGGAGTTTGGCGGCGCGCTGCTGTATGAGGCGGCCGTGTGCGGCAGCATTCCGGTAATTCGTACCCTCGCGGCCTACTTCAGCCACGAGCCGCTGCGGGCGGTCAGCGGTATTTTCAACGGCTCCTCCAACTACGTGCTCACGCGCATGAGCGAGGAAGGCTCGGACTACGCCACGGCGCTGGCCGAAGCTCAGGCGTTAGGCTTCGCCGAAACTGACCCCACACTCGACATGGGCGCCTTCGACCCCCGTTCGAAGGCCGTGATACTGGCGGCGCACGCCTACGGCGCTTTCCTGAACCCCGATGAGGTGCTGAACCTGGGCATTGAGGCGGTGGGTGCGGCCGACATTGCCTACGCCGCCGCCCGGGGCCAGAAGGTGAAGGTGGTGGCCAGCCTGCAGCGCCTGCCCAACGGCCGCGTGGCCGCCCTCGTCACGCCG
>NZ_BAAGZM010000195.1:0-6891 GCF_054778495.1 Hymenobacter agri | reverse complement strand
GCTGGCCCAGCAGCGTGATGAAGGGTGCGGCCGTGCTGCCAGTGCCCAGGCCCACGCGCATGCCGTCGCGCACCCAGCCCACGGCGGTGGTGGCGGCGAGCAGTTTTTCGGCGGCTAAATCGGGAGCGGAAGTGGGTTGAAAATCAGACATGAGCAAGTGGAAGCGCGGCGCAGGCGGGCACCGGTTGATAATGAACAAACAGAGGTGCAGCGGCCGCACTGCCCCTATTGCGGCGCGCGGTTGCCGGGTCAAAAGTAGCGCCTTGCCACTGCTGAAACCTGGCTTTTGCTGGTAAAATCGCACAGCTAGCCACCGCGACCTGCCGGTTTGCATCAATTTGCCGGGCCGGGCGGCGGCATTTCCCGTAGCTTGAGGCACCTTTGCGGCTTCAGTTTCCCGTTGCTTCCATGATGCTTTCTGACTTTCGAATTTCGCGCACTTCCCATCTTTTTCTGGGTGGCCTGAGCCTTAGTGCTGGCCTGTTGCTGAGCGGATGCGGCCGGCCCGCCACCGCTACCCAACCCGCCGATTACCTGCTCTACATTGGCACCAATGTGAGCGGCGCGCAGGACACCAGCCTTTTCCTGTTCCGCGTCAATGCCAGCACCGGCACGTTCACCCGCCTCAGCGGGCAGTTGGGCGGCGCCAGCCCCACCTACCTCACCCTCGCGCCCAACCGCCGGTTTCTGTACGCGGTAAGCGAAACCCAAACCTTCCGGGGCGCGCCGGGCGGGGGCGTGAGCAGCTTCGCCATCGACCCGCACACCGGCGGCCTGAAGCTGCTGGGCCAGCAGCCCTCGGGCGGCGCGTCGCCCTGCTACATCAGCCTCGACCACAGCAACAAAAATGCACTGGTGGCTAACTATGTGGGCGGCAATGTGAGCATCCTGCCTGTGGCAGCCGACGGTACGCTCGGCGCGTCCACCACCGACCAGCACACCGGCTCGGGCCCCCACAAAAACCAAGCTTCGTCGCACGCCCACTGCCTGCTGCCCGACCCGGCCAATAAATTCGCCTTCGCCGTGAACCTAGGCACTGACCAAGTGGTGGGCTACCGCCTCGATGCCGCCGCCGGCCGCCTCACTCGCCTGCCCGAGCCGGCTTTCGTAGCCAAGCCCGGGGCCGGGCCGCGCCACCTCACCTTCCACCCCAACGGCCGCACCGCCTACCTCATCAACGAGCTGAACTCGACGCTGACCACGCTGGCCTACGATGCGGCCGCCGGCCACTTCCGCGAGCTGCAAACCGTGCCCACGCTGCCCGCCGGCTACACCGGCGACAACTCCTGCGCCGACGTGCATGTATCGCCCAACGGCCTGTTCCTCTACGCTTCCAACCGCGGCCACAACAGCATCGCCGTATTTGCCATCGACAGCGGCAACGGCACGCTGGTGCCCATTCAGCACGTCGACACGCAGGGCAAAACCCCGCGCAACTTCGCCCTCGACCCCAGCGGCCGCCTGCTCCTGGTGGCCAACCAGAATTCCAACAACCTCGTCAGCTACCGCGTTGATGCGTTTTCGGGTTTGCTCACGCCTACCGGGCAGCAGGCCACGGTGCCCGCGCCCATGTTTGTGGGCGTAGTGGAGGATTTCCGCAAATAGCTCTTCTGGGGTTGGTTTTCGGTATTAGGAAGGAGCTTGCATCCCGAGCGGAGCGAAGGACCTTATTACGAATGCGCGTTTTGTAATGAATCGAAACGGCAGACGTGAGAAGGTCCTTCGCTGCGCTCAGGATGACAGTTCCCCTCCAATACCAAATACCTAGCTCCAACACCCGAACCAGACAACACCAGCCAAGCCCAGCCGTAAGCGGCGCAGCCCGCCACCACTCGCCGGCTTTATTCTGTTTACTATGGCCGACTTCGACCCCACGCCGCCCGTCCGCGAGCTGCAATTTCCGCTTTACGTGAAAGCCCCGCTGATTTTGCTGGGACTGGCACTGGTGGTGTTCACGCTGCACATCGCCTCGGAAATTATTTTTCCGCTGTTTTTCGCGGCCATTTTCGCCATTATGCTGCATCCGGTCGAGCAGTGGCTGATTCGCAAGCGGGTGCCGCAGCTGCTGGCCATCCTGCTCACGGTAGTGCTGGGCGTGGCGGCAGTGCTGGGCATCGTGTACTTCATCTCGATGGAAGCCGCCCAGCTTTCGGACCAGATGCCGATGTTCAAGAAGAAGTTTGCCGAAACTGCCGCGCAGGTACACGAGTGGCTGCAAACCCGCTTCGGCGTGAGCGACCAGAAGCTGCAAGGCTGGATAAGCGAGGCCGGCACCAAAGCCCAGGGCCTGCTGGGCGGCACACTATCCACGGTGTCAGGCATCGTCGTATCGTTCACGCTCATACCGGTTTACATCTTCCTACTGTTCCTCTACCAGAAGCGTTTGGTTGATTTTCTGGTGCAGGCTTTTTCGGGCCACCGGCGCGATGCCGGCGTGAGTGAGGTACTGCGCGAAAGCAAAACCGCCATTCAGAGCTACATGGTGGGCCTGCTGATTGAGGGCAGCATCGTGGCCGCGCTCAACGTCACGGTGCTCTTCATCATCGGAGTGCCCTACGCGCTGCTGCTGGGCGTGATGGGCGCGCTGCTCAACTTCATTCCTTACGTAGGCGGCCTGATTGCCATTGCCCTACCCATGCTCATGGCCTTTGTGGCGAAGGACGGCTACGGCCACGCGCTGGCCGTGCTGGGGGCATATATGCTCATTCAGTTCATCGACAACCACTACCTGATTCCGCGCATCGTGGCCTCCAAAATTCAGGTCAATGCGCTGGTGGCCATTGTGGGCGTACTGGTGGGCAACGCCATTGGTGGCGTGGCGGGCATGTTTCTGGCCCTGCCGGTTATTGCCATCCTGAAGATTGTGTTCGACCGCATCGAGTCGCTCAAGCCCTGGGGCATGGTGCTCGGCGATGAAGAAACGCCCCGCGGCCGCAAAATCAACCCCGCCAAAAAGGAAGTACGTCAGGCCGAGGGCAAGGAGTAGAAAGTCAGTTAGGAGTTAAGCGTTTGTCATCCTGAGCGGAGCGAAGGACCTCATTGCGTCAGAACAAGTCGTTTTAACGTGGTAAGGCCCTTCGCTCCGCTCAGGATGACAAACGCTTAACTCCTAACTGACTTCCTACCCGCGCACTTCGCGCAGCCAGGCCTCGGCCTCGCCAAGCTCGGAGAAGCGGCGGAACTGCAGGCCGCTGGGCGAAGACGCCACCACCGATTGCGTGGAGAGGCGGTGCATGGGGTCGGCGCCTTCCACGATGGCGCAGTAGCGGGCCCCGGCCTGCGCAATGGCGCGCGGAATCCAGTCGCCGGTGAGCCACTCCTGGGCCTGACCCGGCAGCGGCGCCCGTTGCCCGTGGCACGACAGAATTTTGTGGCTGCCGGTGCTTAGCATCAGGGCCAGCACCTGCTCGTAGTATTGCTGAATGGCGGCCACCGCGATACGCTCGGCGGCCCAGACCAAACGCACCACCTGCGCGCCGGGCTGGTAGTAGAGGCGGCCGGCAGCATTCTGGAAATACAGGGTTTCCGGGGTCAAGGAGAGCGGACTCATCGTAATCGAAGCGGTAGAACAGGAATAAATGAGCCAGTGGAGGCGCCACTGGCCCGGTCAAATCTACCGCTAAACGAACGGGTTACAAAACCTTGTTTGCCAAAGCCCGCACTCATTTTACAGCACCAGCTGCGCCGTGGCGGCGGTGCTGCCGCCGGCATCATCATCCGTCACGAGCAGCAGCTCGAAGTGGCCGGGCGCTAGCTGCTGGCGCACGGCCAGCCCTTCTACTTTGCCGAAGTAAGGCCGGCCATCGGCCCAGGCCAGACGGGCCAGCGTGGCTTTTCCGGCCACCACATCCACCACGCCGATGAACGAGCCCAGCACTGCGCCATCGAGTACGGCATCGGCGGTATTCTCTACCGAGGCCGACACGAACAGCAGCCCATCCACAAACGTAGCCCCCGAAAACCCGGCTGGGCTGCCGTCAAGCATTGGCAGCTCAAACACCAGCTGATGCGCTGCGGGAGCTTGTGCCCCGGTAGTTCCGGCCAGAAACGCCAGCGTTGCGGCCAGCGGCAGCACAAACAGCAGCGCTGCATCAGCCCGCCCCACCGTGCGCTGAAACAGCAGCAGCTCGGTAGCTGAAGTGGCAGCCGCTTCGAGGTTGAGGGCCACGCCAGCGGGCAATTGGGCAGACAGCAGGGCGTAGAGCGGGCTTAAATCGACCCGTTGCGGCACCTGTTCCGACACGGGCACGAACCAACCGGTAGCGCGGGCCGGCGTACTGCCCGAGCCCAGCACCAGCACGCCGGCCCGGCCATCGGGCCAGGTGAGGGCCGTCATGGCTTCGAGGTCGGGCTTGGTGGCTTTGGGGATGCGGCCGGTGCCGAAGGCATCGGTTTCGAACAGCGCTACCCGCGAGCGCACGGCCAGCGTGGCCGCATCAAGCAGGTAGAGGAAGGGCGAGTCGTCGCCGATGACGTAGGCCGTGGGGCCGATGATTTCGACGCCGGAGGCCGAGGGCAAGCCGGGAATGACGTTTTCGGAAATGATGGTGGCTTGCATGGCGAATTATCGGCGGTGGAGTAGCGGGTGAATTGGCGATTGGGGGCCAGCCGCTGTAATATTCGGGCCGGGCCGAACGATAGTGCCCGCAAATAGCGGCCAAATATTCAACCCGTGCCGCTGCCTATCTTGCTGCCGCGCTCGCCCCGCGCCCCTTTCCCATGCCCACGTATACGCCCGGCCTGCACATTCTGGCCACCTTTGCCGCGCCGCCGGCCGCCCTGCGCGATGCCGAGAGTTGCCGCGCCTTCTTCGATGCCCAGGTGCTGGCCTTCGGGCTCGAAAAAGTGGGCGAGGCCTACCACAGCTTCCCGGCCGATGAGAACGGCCCCGGCGGTTTCACCGCTGTGCTGGCCCTCACGGAATCGCACCTGAGCATTCATACCTGGCCCGAGCACGGGCTGGCTACGTTCGACCTGTTTCTGTCGAACTTCCGGCGCGACAACGCGGCCACGGTGCGCGGCATCTACGCGGCCACGCTGGCGTTTTTCGAAGGCACCGAGCTCACCAAAACCGAAGTGCGCCGATGAGTGAGCTTGCGACTTTTTCGAGCGAATCGGCGCAGCTCGACTGCCCCGAGTGCCACACCAGCATTACCTACTACGACGTGCGGGGCAGCGAATACTACGCCTGCCCGAAGTGCCACGCCTACTTCCGGTACTCGGGCGAGGAAATGCCCAAAGTGTTTGGCAACTACAAGGCAGTTGAGCACGAAGCGCCGCTTATCGACCTGGGTACGCTGGGAGTTATCAACGGGGCCACGTACCGGGTAGTCGGCTTCACAGAGCGCTGCGAATACCGCGCCGAGCAATACCGCTGGACGGAATACCAACTGTTTCAGCCCAGTACCCGGCAGTACATTCAACTGTCGCAGTACCGCGGGCACTGGATGCTGATTCAACCCCAGACCGAGCCCATCGAGCACACCAAGCTTAACGGCCGCTTCGTGCACCGGCCCGAGGGCGACTACCGGCTCTACAATCGCTACCAAGCGCGGGTGCTGTGGGCGGTGGGCGAGTTCGACTGGGACATTGAGGGCGACGACCGCCTGAAGCTGGCCGAATACATTCTGCCGCCGCACATGCTGGTGCAGGAACGAAGCCCCAACAATACGGTGAAGTGGTACCGCGCCGAGCATATCGAGCCCGCTGCGGTCGCCGAAGCATTCAACCTGCCTGCCGGCGACATGCCCGCGCAGGAAGGCGTGGGTGCCGTGCAGCCCGACCCGGTGAAGGCCAGCTGGCCGGCCCTGTCGCTGCTCACCACGCTGGCGTTTGGCTTTTTGCTGCTGGTGCAAATCTGGCAGCACGTGCGCCACCCCGATACCGTGGTGCTCTCAGCCGATTTGCAGGTCGAGGCCGACTCCACGGCCAAGTCTCAGCCGGGCACAGGCCGGGTCATCGTGTCGCCGTCCTTCACCCTCGACCACCAGACCGCGCTGGAAATTGACCTCCGCACCACCCTCAACAACCAGTGGCTGGAACTGCCCGTGAGCCTCGTGAACGAGCAAACCGGCCAGGGCTTCGAGTTCACCAAAAACATTGAGTTCTACAACGGCGTGGAAGACGGCGAAAGCTGGCGCGAAGGCAGCCGCGAGGCCGATGCCGTGCTCTCGCGGGTACCGCCCGGCCGCTACCACCTCAACTTTTATCCTTTCACCGAAGCCGGTGCGTTCGGTCCTGGCATTCTGGTGCGCGTCACGGCCGACCCGCCGCTGTGGAGCAACTTTTTCCTGATTTTCTTCCTGCTGCTGATTTACCCCACCTGGCAGTACATCCGCCGGGCCAGCCACGAAACCAACCGCTGGAGCCAGAGCGACTTCGGCCCCAATTCCTAACCGTCCGCCATGCTCGAAAACCTGTTCAAATCCCTGCGCCCGGTGCGCTTCTATGCCTTGCTGCTGCTGCTGCCGCTGGCTTGGTTTGCCTGGAGCACCGACAGCGGCACCCGTATGCTCGGCGACGACAACGAAAGCACCGAAACCCTGAATGCGCCCGGCTCCGGCGGCAGCCACGGCCGCTCCGGCCACGGCCTGTACTTCCACAAATAACCCGCTCCGCTCCTTTCTATGGAATACCTCAACGCCAAAGCCTTCGCGGCTTCCATCATTTACTCGCTGCTGGGCATCGTCATTCTGGTCGTCAGCTTTTACCTGTTTAACAAGCTGACGCCGGGCACCTTGCGCAAGGAAATTCTAGAGGAGCACAACACCGCCCTGGCCATTCTCGGCGCGGCCTTTATGCTGGCCGTGGCCCTCATCATCAGCGCCGCCATTCATGGCTGAGTTGTTGGATGCGCCCGCGCCGGCCGCCGCGGTCGATGCCCGCGCCGCC
>NZ_BAAGZM010000194.1:0-6937 GCF_054778495.1 Hymenobacter agri | reverse complement strand
GCCCTGCAATGCGCCCGCCCCGGCCTGAGCTGGACCGATGCTCTGGCCCTCAGCCGCGAGTCGCTGGACTCGGGCGCGGCCCGACGGGCATTCGAAACCATGCTGGCCATTCAATAAATTTCTACATGGCGCGAAGCAAATCCTCCGCGCTGCTGTTTTCTACACCATGTCGCAAGCCACCATCCTCGATACCATCGTCGCCCACAAGCGCAAAGAAATTGCCAGCCGCCGCGAGCTGGTGCCCGTGAAGCTGCTCGAAACCAGCCTGTATTTCAACGCACAGCCGCTGTCGCTGCGCAAGTACCTGCTGCGCGAAGGCGGTAGCGGCCTCATCGCCGAATTCAAGCGCAAGTCGCCCTCCAAAGGCTGGATTAACCAATACGCGCCCGTCGAACGCACCACGCTGGGCTACATGCAGGCCGGCGCGGCGGCGCTGTCCATCCTCACCGATACCGAGTTTTTCGGCGGGAAGAACGAGGACCTGACCACGGCGCGTCGCTTCAATTTCTGCCCCATTTTGCGTAAGGATTTCGTGGTAGACGAATACCAGATTCTCGAAGCCAAGAGCATCGGGGCTGATGCCGTGCTGCTGATTGCCGCCGTGCTCACACCCCAGGAAATCGACTCGTTGGGCCGCCTGGCCCGCTCGCTGGGCCTGGAAGTGCTGCTCGAAGTGCACGACGGCGAAGAACTGGCTCGCTCCATCAATGCCGACGCCGTGAACCTCATCGGCGTGAACAACCGCAACCTGCACGACTTCAGCCTGAGCCTCGATACCTCGATGGCGCTGGCCGAAGCCATTCCAGGCGAATTCGTGAAGGTGTCGGAAAGCGGTATCTCGACGGCCGCCGCTATTGGCCAGCTGCGCGAAGTAGGCTACCGCGGCTTCCTGCTGGGCGAGGCCTTCATGCGCCACGCCCGGCCCGAGCGCGCCTGCGCCACGCTGGTGCAGGAAATCGCCGCGCTGCCCAAAACCGAAACGGCCTCCGTTTAGCTCCCATGAAAACGCCCCGGCCCAACCTGAATAATCTGGCCGCCGCGGCTGGCGTGCCCGGCGCTACGGCCGCTTCGGAAGCTCCCGCCCAGCCGGCGCGACTGTTGGTGAAGGTGTGCGGCATGCGCGACGCCGAAGTGCTGCCGCACATTGCCGCGCTGGGGCCGGATTTTTTGGGTTTCATCTTCGCGCCGAAGTCGCCGCGCTTCGTGGGCGAGGCGCTGGCTCCAGAACTCGTGCAGACCCTGCCGCCGACCATTTGGAAAACGGGTGTGTTCGTGAACGAAACCACCGAGAACATCCTCGCCACCGCGCAACGTTTCGGCTTGGCCGCCGTGCAGCTGCACGGGCAGGAAACGCCCGCGCAGTGCGAGGAGCTAAACGAGGCCGGCCTGCTGGTGCTGAAGGCGTTTTCGGTGGGGGAGAAGGTTGACTTTGATGCTTTGCTGCCCTACGTGCCGCATTGCGACTATTTCCTCTTCGATACCAAGGGGGCCGCGCCCGGCGGTAACGGAGCCACTTTCAATTGGAAACTGTTACAAGCCTACAACCTGCCCGTACCGTATTTCCTGGCCGGCGGGCTGGGGCTGGAACACGCCGCCGAGCTGGCGGCGCTGCGTCTGCCCGGCTTGGCCGGCGTCGACCTGAACAGCGGCTTCGAAACCGCGCCGGGCGTGAAAGATGCCGGCCGCTTGGCCCAAATGTTTACCCAACTGCGCTCCGGCGCCTCATCGATATGACTCCTACAACCTCCTACCAACAGCCCACGGCCCGTGGCTACTACGGTCAGTTCGGCGGGGCCTTCGTGCCCGAAATGCTCTATCCCAACGTGGAGGAGCTGCGCACGCAATACCTGCAAATCATGGCCGAGCCGGAGTTTCAGGCCGAACTGAAGCAGCTGCTGCGTGACTACGTGGGCCGGCCCACGCCGCTGTTCGAAGCCAAGCGTCTGTCGGAAAAATACGGCACGCGCGTCTTCCTCAAGCGCGAAGACCTGTGCCACACCGGCGCCCACAAAATCAACAACACCGTGGGCCAGATTCTGCTGGCCAAGCGGCTGGGCAAAACGCGCATCATTGCCGAAACCGGCGCCGGCCAGCACGGCGTGGCCACTGCCAC
This sequence comes from Hymenobacter agri, assembly GCF_054778495.1. Classification (NCBI taxonomy): domain Bacteria; kingdom Pseudomonadati; phylum Bacteroidota; class Cytophagia; order Cytophagales; family Hymenobacteraceae; genus Hymenobacter; species Hymenobacter agri. The sequence continues at coordinate 4,824 of NZ_BAAGZM010000194.1, read as the reverse complement.
CGTATGCGCCCTGATGGGCCTGCCCTGCGTGGTGTACATGGGTGCGGTTGATATTGAGCGCCAGGCGCCCAACGTGGCCCGCATGCGCCTGCTCGGGGCCGAAGTCCGCCGCGCCGAAAGCGGCAGCCAGACCCTGAAAGACGCTACCAACGAGGCCATCCGCGACTGGATTGCCAACCCTGTCGATACGCACTACATCATCGGCTCGGTGGTGGGCCCGCACCCGTACCCCGATTTGGTGGCGCGCCTGCAAGCCATTATCAGCGAAGAAATGCGGGCCCAGCTGCTTGAAAAAACCGGCACTGAACTGCCTGATTTCGTGGTGGCCTGCGTGGGCGGCGGCTCCAACGCGGCCGGTGCGTTCTACCACTTCCTCGACGAGCCGAGCGTGCGCCTGATTGCGGTGGAAGCGGCCGGGTACGGCATCCACTCCGGGCACTCGGCGGCTACGTCGGTGCTGGGCACGCCGGGCATCATCCACGGCAGCAAAACCCTGCTGATGCAGGACGAACACGGCCAGATTACTGAACCGTATTCGCTGAGCGCGGGCCTCGACTACCCCGGCATCGGGCCGCTGCACGCGCACCTGGGCGAGGTGGGTCGCGCCGAATTCATCGCCATCACCTTCGCCGTTGCCCTGGCCGGCGTGGCCGTGTGCAGCCGCCTCGAAGGCATCATCCCGGCCCTGGAAACGGCGCACGCGCTGGCCGCCCTCGGCCGGCTGGGTGCAGGCCCCGACGACGTGGTGGTGGTGAACCTCTCCGGCCGCGGCGATAAGGACCTCGAAACCTACCTCAAAAACATGGATAAGCTGGTGTAGCCCGCGGCTCCCCGATACCTATATTATATGGACCGCCTCAAACACGCGTTCGCAAGCAAGCGCAACCTGCTCAACACCTACTTCACGGCCGGCTATCCCAGCCTGCACGATACCATCCCGCTGGCCAAGTCGCTGGTGGAAGCCGGGGCCGACATCCTCGAAATCGGCATGCCGTTTTCCGACCCGCTGGCTGATGGTCCGGTCATCCAGGGCAGTAGCACGGTGGCCCTGGCCAATGGCATGAACCTGCCGGTGCTGTTCGAGCAGCTGAAAGGCCTGCGCGCCGCCGTGCCCGACACGCCGGTGCTCCTCATGGGCTACCTCAACCCCGTGATGCAGTTCGGGGTGGAAGAATTCTGCCGCCAGGCGGCCGCCGTGGGCGTCGATGGCCTCATCCTGCCCGACCTACCGCTGGCCGAGTACGAAGAGTTCTACCAGGAAACCTTTAAGAAGTACGGTCTGAAAGCCGTCTTCCTCATCACGCCGCAAACGTCGGAGGAGCGCATTCGCCACCTCGACCGTCTCTCCGAAGCCTTCCTCTACCTGGTTTCGGGCCCCGGCACCACCGGCGGTACCACACTGCCCGATGCCGAGGCGCAACGCCAGTATTTCGAGCGCATTGCCGCCCTCGGGCTGCGCAACCCGCGCCTCATCGGCTTCGGCATCGCTGATAAGGCCGGTTTTGAGCGCGCCTGCCAGCACGCCGAGGGCGCCATCATCGGTTCGGCCCTCATCCGCGCGCTCGATGGCGCGGAAGATGCCCCGGCCGAGGCGGCGCGCTTTGTGCGGGGCATCAAGCAGGTGTAACCACTTCTACACGTCGTAAAAAGCACGTCATGCTGAGCGTAGTCGAAGCATCTCGCGTGCCACCACTAATCTAATCGTTGAACGATGCACGCGAGATGCTTCGCTGCGCTCTGCATGACGTTCTTTTCTCTTCTCGAATAATTCCGTGATAATCCAACTCGAAAAAAACGCCTCGGTGCCCACCATCACCGAGCACCTGAAACAACAGGGCTACAAGGCCACCGAAGTGACGACCCAGCACGCCCACTACCTGGTGGCCATCGGCAAAAAGGACGTCGATATCCGCACCATCGGCCAGCTGCCGGGCGTGCGCGACGTGCACCGCGTGAGCGACGACTACAAGCTCGTGAGCCGCAAGTGGCGCGTGAAGCCTACCGTACTCGACCTCGGCGATGGTGTCATCATCGGCGAAGGCACGCTGGCGCTGTGCGCCGGCCCGTGCAGCATCGAGAGCGAGGCCCAGATGGAAAAGGTGATGGACCACCTCGTGGCCAACGGCGTGCGCCTGATGCGCGGCGGCGTGTTCAAGCCCCGCTCGTCGCCCTACGCCTTCCGCGGGCTGGGGCTGGAAGGGCTGCGCGATTTCCACCGCATGGCCCGGGCCCGCGGCCTCAAAATTGTGACCGAAGTAATGCAGGTGTCGCAGGTAGAGGAAATGCACGACTACGTGGACGTGTTCCAGGTGGGTGCCCGCAACACCCAAAACTTCAACCTGCTCGACGCCCTGGGCGGCGTCGACAAGCCGGTGCTGCTGAAACGCGGTATCTCGGGTTCGATTGAGGAGCTGCTGTCGTCGGCTGAATACGTGTTTTCGGGCGGCAACGAGAAGTTGATTCTCTGCGAGCGCGGCATCCGTACGTTCGAAACAGCCAGCCGCAATACGCTGGATTTGAACGCGGTACCAATCCTGAAGGCCAAGAGCCACCTGCCCGTGATTGTGGACCCCTCGCACGGCATCGGCATTCGGGAGCATGTGCCCACAATGGCGCTGGCGGGCGTGATGGCCGGGGCCGACGGCATCGTGTACGAAACCCACGAAACGCCCGAAACTGCCGCCTCGGATGGGGCGCAGACGCTGGATTTCGACGAATCGGCCCGCCTGATTCGCAACCTGCGCCGCGTGTATGCGCTGCGTCAGGAACTGGAATAAAGAAAAATTAATGTGGGGAAATGCTTGCATTTCCGGAATCGGTTCCTAAATTCGTTCCACTCATGCGCCACAACTTCGTCAATTGCATTAACACCCTAATGACTGCCCCCAAACAGGGCGGGTACGGGCTGCGATTGGCGCTAACGGAAGACGAGGCATGATACCCGAACTTCTCTAGAAACCTTCAAAAGCCCGAATCCGCCAGGATATCGGGCTTTTTTTTCGCCCGATTTTACCAGCACTTTCCCCCTTCGTTACGCTATGTTTACGACCAACCGCCCCGCCGCTACTACCGCCAGCCAAGACCAGCTCATCTGGAAAATGCTGTTTGACCGCCAGACCGCGCTGCTGCACCGCCGCGCCGTGCCGGTGTTCTGGGAAAACCTGGCCTGGCTGGGCTACCGGCGCGAGGCCATCCCCGACATCCGGGAGCTGAGCGCCACGGTATTCGAGGAAACCGGCTGGCAATTGGCCCCGGTGGGCCGCCCGTTCGAGCCGGCCGCGTTTTTTGCCCTGCTGGCCGAGCGTAAGTTTCCGGTGGTGACGCGCATCCGGCCGATGTACGCCTTCGATTTCAGCCCCGAGCCCGACTTGTTCCACGACTTATTTGGGCACGTTCCCATGCTGCTTGACCAAGGCCTAGCCAACTTCTTGCACGAGCTGGGCCAAGCCTACGTGGCTCAGCCGGAAGGCTCGCCGGCTCGTGAGCAGCTGTGGGCGCTGTATTTCTTCACGGCTGAGTTTGGCATGGTGCAGCACGACGACCGCCCCATGCTCTACGGGGCGGGCCTGCTGTCGTCGGCCGGTGAGATTCACCACTGCGTGAACGAGTTCACGCCGCGCCCGGCCTTCGACCTGGCCACCGTGCTCAACACGCCCGTAACCGGTGCCCGCTATCAGAATCAATACTTTATGCTGCCCGCTTGGGAGCAGCTCACGGAGTGCGTGGAAGAGCTGGCCGGTATTCTGGCCACGAGCCGATAGGCTGTCGGGCCCGTCGGGAGTAGCGCAAGCTATATAGCTCGCGCCCACCGCTCGCTGGTGCCAACTGCTGCCGCCCCGGTGCTGCTATTGCGGCTCCGAGGCGGCAGTGTCTTTTCATGCCTTGGTAATGGCTGCCGTAGCCAAACCCAAGGGCCTGTGTACTAGCTTCGCGGCATGCTGTTTCAATTTGGTTCGCATAGCGCGTTGCTGCTGCCGTTTGTGTTGTGGGGGCTGGTGCTGACGGGGCATCTGCTAGTGAAGGCCTGGCGCTTCGGCACCCTGCCCGACGGGCTGCTGGCCCTGCTGCTTCTGCTGAACGTGCTGCCCGTGGCGCAATGGATGCTGGGCTACGCCGGCTGGTACGATAGCCACGATGGCTACTCCACCGCCATGTTCTATGTGCCTTGGCAGCCTTGGATATTTTGGGGGCCAGCGTTTTACCTGTATTTCCGCAGCCTCACCAACCAAGAGTTCGAGCTACGCAAGCACTGGCGGCACCTGCTGCCCGGGCTGGTGCTGGTGGGCCTGTACGCCGGCGCGGCCCTCTACGATTTGGGCTGGAGCCGCGCCCTGCACGGGCGGGCCTTGCCCTACCACTTCGGTACCAAGGGCGAAGCCGCCAACCTGCTCGACTACCTGAGCGGCCCCGTCAGCTGGCTCGGTTACGCCCTGATAATGGGCTACGGGTTGGCCACGCTCCGCCTCTTTCGCCGCTACCGTCGCTACCTCGACGATAATTTTTCGGACACAGCCCGGCTGCGGTTTCGGGGGCTACGCGACTTGCTGGTGGCCGCCCTCCTGGGCCTGATGCTGTGGCTGGGCTTCGACGTGCTGAATCGTGCCATCGGCCCGTTGGGCTACGGCGACTATTGGTACGCCTACTTTGCCAACGGCGCCCTCATTTATTTCCTGAGCATTGTGGGCCTGCAGGCCAACTTTGCCGCCATTACGCCCCTGCGCTTCGAGCCCGAGGCGGAAGAAGCTCCGCCGCTGGCGGGGGCTTCGGGCGCGGGAGCTACTGCAGTTGCTGCGCCCGCGCCGGCCCAGGCTCTGACGGCCGAGC
>NZ_BAAGZM010000193.1:0-6957 GCF_054778495.1 Hymenobacter agri | reverse complement strand
GAGTACCGTCTCGGCCACGCGCACGCCCAGCGCCACGGCATCGGCGGCATCGGCGGTTTGCGTTTCCTCCACGTATTCTTCGCCGCTCAGGCTGATGAGGCCGGCGTGCAGGCGCAGGTGGCCGCCGTCCAGCGTAGCCAAGGCGAAGGACGGGATGCTACACCCGCCTTCCATGGTGTGCAGAAAAGCGCGCTCGGCAGCCAGGCAGGTGTGCGTGGCGGGGTGGTCGAGGGCGGATTTGAGGCGGGCTTTGAGGCCGGCTTCGAGGCTGGCAGCGCACTCGATGGCGATGCTGCCCTGGCCGGTGGCGGGCACAAACTGCGCCGTGGGCAACGTGTGGCGCACCAGGTGCTCATAGCCCATGCGGTGCACGCCGGCAAAGGCCAGCACCAGCGCATCAAACTGGCCTTCTTCGAGCTTGCGCAGGCGGGTTTGGAGGTTGCCACGGGCCTCGGCGGTTTCGGCGTGGGGATAGAAGCGGCGCAGCTGAGCCTTGCGGCGGGTGCTACTGGTACCCAGCACGATACCCGGCTTGTCGAGCGAGAACTGCTCGTCGAAGCTCAGCACCACGTCGTTCACCTGCTCGCGCTCCAGAAAGGCCAGCAGCTCCAGCTCGCGCGGAATGCTGCTTTGCACGTCTTTGGCCGAGTGCACAGCCAAGTGCGTGTCGCCGCGCAAAAGGCTTTCTTCCAACTCCTGCGTGAATACGCCCTTGGCGCCAATTTTAGCCAAGCTGCGGTCCTGCACGGCATCGCCGGTGGTTTGCATGGGCACGATTTCGGTATCAAAACCGGCGGCTTGCAGCAGGGCGGCCACGTGTTCGGTTTGCCAGAGAGCGAGGCGGCTGGCGCGGGTAGCGAGGCGGATGGTCATTCGGAGTGTTGAGTTTTGAGGGTTGAGTTTTGAGTGATTCAGAAGGAAATTTGAATCGGCCTTGGTGGCAAATTCAACCCTCAACATTCCGCACTCAAACCTTAAGGAAGCCGCCCATACGCAGCGAGCTGTCCACGAACACCATTTTGGCGTTGGCGTTGCGCTCAATGTGGTAGTGGGCGTCGGTGAGTTCTTTGGTGAGCAAATCGGCGTTGCGCGGGGTTACGAATTTGGCGAAGCCGGCCACGAACTGCTGCTCGCCGCTGGCCAGGTGGGGCACAAACTTCGGGTCGATGCCGAACAGCAGCACTTTGCGCAGCAGGCCCAGCGAATAGCTCAGCAGCTCCTTTTGGTTTTCGCGGCCCAGCTTCTGGAATTCTTCACTTTGCTTGATAATATCGGCCGCTTTCTGGCTGTAGCACTGCCGCATCCACTTGGCGAAGAACTCGAAGTAGTCGTGGTCGGCGTTGGCGTCGCGGCTGGCGATGGCCGCGCCCAGGCTGCCCTCGGCCAGCTGGGCCACCTGGCGGGCTTTGGCTTCGGGCACGTGGTAGGCGGCGTGCAGGAACTCGGTGATGTCGTCTTCCGAAAACGGGCGCACCACCACCGGCTGCACCCGGCTGATGATGGTGGGCAGCAGCTGCTCGGGCGCGTGGCTCACCAGCAGGAAAATGGTGGCGGGCGGCGGCTCCTCCAGCAGCTTGAGCACGGCGTTGGCGGCGGCCGGGTGCATGAGCTCGGGTAGCCAGATGATGACGATTTTGAAGCGCGCCTCAAACGCTTTGAGGCTCACCAGCTTCAGAATCTGCACGGCCTCGTCCTTCGAGATGTTGCCCTGCTTGTTCTCAGCCCCGATGTGCTGCATCCAGTCGTTGAGGCCTTGGTAGGGATTGTCGAGCACGAAGGCGCGCCACTCGGCCATGAACTTGCTGCTCACCGCGTCCTTGCTCACCGTTTTGGTGGTGGTTACGGGCATGATGAAGTTCAAATCGGGGTGGGCCAGCTTGGCCATTTTGGTGCAGGCCGGGCAGTGCCCGCAGCTGTCTTCGGCGTCAGGCGCGCGCTCCTCGCAGTTCAGAAACTGCGCGTAGGCCAAGGCCAGGGCCAGCGCCGCGCCCCCCTCCTGCCCCCGGAAAAGCTGGGCGTGCGCCACGTGCTGCCGCGCCACCGACTGGCGCAGCACCTGCTTGACGGCGGCTTGATTGGGAATGTCGTGGAACTGCACGGCAGGCGAGCGAAAAAGGTTAGCAGTGGGCAGTTGGCAAAGATACTCTGAACGCGAGGCGGGGTTAGCAGCTGGGCTCGGGATTCTACTTAAACTTCCGAATGGTAGAATTGCCCCGGTCGGCTATATACACGGCGCCGTCGGGCCCGATGGCTACGCTCATGGGCCCGTTTAGGCGGCCGGTGGGCGCAGGGCCGTCGGTGCTGCCGGCCGGGCCGGGCTCGCCCACCAAGGTGGTCACAACGCCCGCCGGCGTGATGCGGCGCACCGTGTTGTTGCCCAGGTCGGCCACGTACAGGTTGCCCTGCCGGTCGATGCCCAACCCGGCCGGATTGTTGAAACGGGCGGCCTGCACCGAACCATTGGCTTTGCCAGCCTCTCCGGCTTTACCAGCCCAGATGCTCACCGCGCCCCCCGAAGTGATGCGGCGAATAACGTGCGCCGAGCCGTCGCTCACGTACATGGTACCCGCCGCGTCAACGGCCAGGCCCGTCGGGTTGCCCAGCAAGGGGTCACGCTCGCCCATATACCCCACCGGCAGCTTGCCGACGGGGGTAGTTACCACTCCCTGCGGCGTGACCTTCCGTATCAGGGCGTTGTATTGGTCTACCACGTACAGCGCCCCGTCGGGGCCCAGAGCGAGATGGGTAGGATGTCTGAATCGCGCTTCGGTTGGGGGGCCATCAGCGGCTCCGCCTTCGCTTCCCCGGCGGCCCGCTAGCAGACTTATAGCACCCTGGGGCGTGATTTGATACACTACGTTGCTGCCCGTTTCGGTTACATACACAATGCCCGAGGGGGCTACCGCCACGCCGGCCGGATGGTGCAAGTACACGCTTCGGGCCGGCGCGCTGGGGCGCTCCATGCCGCCGTATAACGTACTGACCTGGCCATCGGGCGCAATCTTGCGCACCGCCATGTTGCCGCCATCGGCCACGTACACGTTGCCGGCGGCATCGGCCGCCACTGCTTCGGGATTGCGAAACCGGGCCACGGCCCCCGGCCCGTCGTCGTCACCGGTATTGGCCGGAGCGCCGGCCAGGGTACTCACCTGCCCTTTGGGCGAAATGCAGCGAACGCAGTAATTCAGCTCATCTACCACGAACAGCGTGCCGTCAGCCCCCACGGCAATGCCGATGGGCAACGTAAACCGCGCGGCGGTTCCCCGAGCATCAACGTAGCCCACCTGGTCGCCACTACCAGCCACGGTCGTTACCTGCCCGGCGGGGGTGATGCGACGGACCACCGCGTAGCGCTCATCGGCCACGTACAGCGTGCCGTCCGGGGCTATTGCCAGGCCCGCCGGCTTGCCCAGCTGCGCGTCCGGGCCACTGCCGTCGGCAAAACCTCCCTGTCCCGCCGTTCCGACCCAGTCGCTCACCGTTCCGCTGGGCGATATCTTGCGAATGACGCCCTGCTCATCGCCGACGTATCCGGTGCCGGCTTTATCAAATACCAAGCTCACCAAGGTATACCCGCGAAACCGAGGGGCCTGACTGGCCACCGCCAAGTACTGCTCGCGGCTCACCCAAGTGCTGAGGGCTCCCGTCGCCGGGTTGATGCGGTAGATGCAGCCCGCGGCCTCGTCGGCCACGTACAGGTCGCCGCCGGGCCCGAAGGCCAGCGCCGTTGGTTTTTCCAAGGGCAGCAGCTCCCTGTTGCCGCTGCGATAGGTGCGGGCAGGGGTGCCGGCCAGGGTGCTCACCGTACCATCGGCCGTGATTTTACGCACGGCATGATTGCGCTGGTCCGCCACGTACACCGTGCCGGCTTTGTCTACGGCCACGCCCACTGGCTTATTGAAACGAACTTGTTCGCCCACCCCATCGGCGTAGCCCTGGGCCGGCGCCTTGCCAGCCAGGGTGCTCACTTCCCCCTTCGGGCTGATTTTGCGAATCGTCCCGTTTTCAGTATCGGCCACGTAGAGTACCCCGTTGGCACCCAGCGCCATGCCCTGCGGCCAATTGAAACGAGCCTGCAAACCGGGACCGTCCACGGTACCGGGGCTATTGTTGGGCGCCACCCCGGCCAGCGTCCGCAACACGCCGCCGGCGGGCCGCCCGGCCCCGGGCTGCGCACCCGCCGCGCCCGGATATACCAGGCTCAGCAAAACCAGCCACAGGGGCAGCCACTGTAATTTGCCGGGCATCCGATAGGCTTCCACGTTATTTATTTGGCTTTCTCCCAAATTCGGTCCTCGGCCGTCGCCTCGAATACCGCTTTCAGAATATCCCGCTCCACCGCATCGTAGGGCAGGCTGCGGCGGGCCATCACGCGCTCAGCCACCTCGTTCACCTTGGGCAGCTGAAAGGTTTCGAAGCCGGCCGCGCCGCCCCAGCTGAAGCTCGGGATGAAGTTGCGCGGGTAGCCGGCCCCGAAGATGTTGGCCCCTACGCCCACCACCGTGCCGGTGTTGAACATGGTGTTGATGCCGCACTTGCTGTGGTCGCCCATCATCAGGCCGCAGAAGGTCTGGCCGGTATCCACGAAGCGCTTGGCGGCGTGGCTCCAGAGCTTCACGGGGGCGTAGTTGTTTTTGAGGTTGGAGGTGTTGGTATCGGCGCCCAGGTTGCACCATTCGCCCAGCACCGAGTTGCCGAGGTAGCCTTCGTGGCCCTTGTTGGAGTAGCCCAGCAGGATACTGTTGCCTACTTCGCCGCCCACTTTCGAGAACGGGCCCACGGTGTTGTCGCCGCGCATGTTGGCGCCGGCGTTGATGTGCGAGCCCTCGCACAGCGCCAGCGCGCCCTTGACGATGGCACCCTCGTGCACCTGCGAGTTCCTGCCCAGGTAGATGGGGCCGTCCTCGGCGTTGAGAATGGCGGCCCGGATTTTCACGCCTTCTTCTAGAAAGATGTTCTCGGCCCCGTACACGATGGTGTGCGGGTCGGTGATGGGCTGCGAGGTGCGGCCCTGGGTAATAAGCGCGAAGTCGCGGCGGATTTCGACGCCGTTGCGCAGAAACAGCTGCCAGGGCCGGTCAATCACCGTCACGGGCTCGGCCACCTGCCGGGCTTCGGGCAGGCCGTCCTGAATAAGCTCGGCTACCAGCGAGGCATCGGCCACGTGGGCCGCCACCAGCAGGTCGTCGCAGTACAGGGCCTGTCCGGGCTGCAGGGCCTGCACCTGGCGGGTTAGCAGGTCGTCGGGGCACACGGCGCCGTTGATGATGAGGGCCGGGCCGCTCACATCGCCGGCCAGAAACTTGGCCTGCAAGTACGACTGCGTGAGGTAGCCCACGGCTTCCACGCCCAGCCGGCGCTGCCACTTCTCGGCCAGCGTGAGAATGCCGCAGCGCAGCGCCGCCACAGGCCGCGTGAAGGTGAAGGGCAGCAGGTGCGGCCGGATGGCCGGGTCGTCGAAGAGGAGAACGCGCATTTGTTTAAGCTGTTAGCTAATAGCGGCTAGCCGTTAGCTTTTGTTAAGAAAGACAAATTTACGGCGGCGGCCGGCGCCCCGGGTCATAAAAAAACTCCTTCCGGCGCGGCCGGAAGGAGTTTTCAAAAAGCTAGCAGCTCCTAAGCAGCCATTACTTGTTGGTGCTGGTCTGCTCTTTCTTGGCGTAGCGGCTGCGGAATTTCTCCACGCGGCCGGCCGTGTCGATGAACATGTTTTTGCCCGTGTAGAAGGGGTGCGAAGCGGAGCTCACTTCGATTTTCACCAGCGGGTAGGTTTTGCCGTCTTCCATCACGATGGTGTCGGTCGGCTTCATCGTCGAGCGGGTGATGAACTTAAAGTCCGAAGAGGAGTCCTGGAATACGACTTCCTGGTACTCGGGGTGGGTGTCCTTTTTCATATCGAGAGGTCGGTTTTACCGGTTAAACCCTGCCGATTTTGCGGAAGGGACTGCAAAAGTACAGCTTAGCTCCGAAAATCCCAACGCCCGCGCTAAACTTTTCGGCGCGCGGCACGTCCATATCGCCCCGCGCGGGGCTTGGCGCCCCTGCGAAAAGGTTGTACATTTGAATCCGGCCCACCCACGGGGCCGGTCTGTTGCGTGTGCTGAAACTTATACCCGCTCACCGTATGCGCCCCCGCGCGGGGCTCCTAGCGTTGCTGCTCGTGCTGGGCAGCGTGGCAGCGGCCTACGCGGCCACGCTCACGCTTTTCACGGCGGCCTACTCGGGCACGGTGGTGAAGGTGGATTGGGAAGTGAGCAACGAAGTGGACGTGACCGGCTTCGAGTTGGCCCGCAAGTCGGCGTCCGACGCCAGCTATACCGCGGTGAGCACCACGGCCGCCACCGGCCAGCGCCGCTACTCCTACCTCGATGCCAACGTGTACCGCGGCACCAGCACCACGGGCACGCTGGGCGGCCCCTACACCTACCGCCTCACCGTGCGCAGCTCCACCGGCGACCAGAGCTACCTCACCGTGCTGGCCGGCACGCCCAGCGCCGTGCAGCGCTCGTGGGGCACCATCAAGTCGATGTTTCGGTAAATGGCGGGCTAATAGATTAACGGAACATCATGCTGCGCGTAGCCGCAGTATGACGTTCCGTTTTTACTTACTACACCACATACAATCCATGCGCCTCTGCTTCGCCTCCAACAACGCCCACAAGCTCGATGAAATTCGCCCGCTGCTGCCGCCCGGCTTCGAGCTGCTGAGCCTGGCTGACATCGGCTGCCACGAGGAGCTGCCCGAAACCCAGGACACCCTAGAGGGCAACGCCCGCCAAAAGGCCGAATACGTGCTGGAGCACTATGGCGTGAACTGCTTCGCCGACGACACCGGCCTCGAAGTGAATGCCCTGAACGGCGAACCCGGCGTGTATTCGGCCCGCTACGCCGGCCCGCAGCGCCGGGCCGAAGACAACACCGCCAAGCTGCTGCGTGAGCTGGCCGGCCACGCCGACC
>NZ_BAAGZM010000192.1:0-6964 GCF_054778495.1 Hymenobacter agri | reverse complement strand
GGACGCGGGCGGCTACCTGCGGCGCTTCGGCCGCGGCGGGGCGCTGCTGTAGTGCGACCCAGGTTTCGGGGGCGGGATTGGCAATAAACTGCATGGCGGGGCGGCTAGGCAATCATTTTCTCGATGGGCAGCACCAGAATGCCTTCGGCCCCGACAGCCTTGAGCTGGTTGGTCACGTGCCAGAAGTCGTCTTCCTGCACCACCGACTGCACCGACACCCAGCCGGCTTCGGCCAGCGGCGTCACGGTGGGCGACTTGATGCCGGGCAGCAGGCGGCGCACCTCGTCGAGGGCGGCCACCGGGGCATTCAGCAGGATGTATTTGCTGCGCTTGGCGCGGCGCACGGCCTGCATGCGGAACTGCAGTTGGGCCAGCAGGTCGGCCTGCTCGGCGCTGAGGTTGGGCTGGGCGATGAGCACAGCCTCGGAGCGAAATACGGTTTCGACCTCGCGCAGGCCGTTACCCAGCAGCGTCGACCCGCTGCTCACGATGTCGCAGATAGCCTCAGCCAAGCCAATGCTGGGCGCAATCTCCACCGAGCCGCTGATAGTGTGTAGGTTAGCCTGCACGCCGTTTTCGGCCAGGTAGCGGCCGAGGATATTGGGGTAGGAAGTCGCGATATTCTTGCCCTGCAGGGCCTCAATCGAGGCGTAGCCGTCGGCGCGGGGCACGGCCAGGCTCAGGCGGCACTTGCTGAAGCCGAGGGTTTCGACTTCGAGTTCGGGGTAGCCGGCCTCCACCAGCACGTTTTGGCCCACAATGCCGAGGTCGGCCACGCCGTCCTGCACGTAGCCGGGAATGTCGTCGTCGCGCAAAAACAGGATTTCGAGCGGGAAGTTGGTAGCTTCGGTTTTCAGCTTGTAGGAGCTGCTGATGAAGTTAATGCCGCATTCGCGGATGAGGGCGAGCGAGTCCTCGCTGAGGCGACCGGACTTCTGAATGGCTAAACGGAGCATGAAAAGGGGAAGTGGGCGGGAAGCGCGGCCCGAAGAGCACGCAGCTGGATAGCAGGCAATGGCTGCCTGTTGTTTGGTTTCCCGGAAATTATCGAGGTGTGCTGGAAGCCGGCGAGCCCCCAAACGCGGAGGTGGAGACTCGGGCTACCGGCGCTGTATTAGCACCCGGCGCACAGCCCGGCCTCCCACAGATGGTGGTGATGATGTACGCCCGCAACGGCCCGGCGGCCCAACTCGGGGGCAGCGGCAACGGCACAAACAACGGCGGGGAATTGGTTCATCGGGCACAAAGGTAGTACGAAGTTGCCAGCGGCAGCACGCTGGGCCACAATTTTATTGTAGTTCTATTACTCAGGTGGTAGGCGAAAGGTTGGAAATTAAACGAATTTGTCATCCTGAGCGGAGGAAGAACCTTTACACGTCGCAACGACTCGCGCAACAGTGAGAAGGTCCTTCGCTCCACTCAGGATGACAAATGTTTCTCTTAGAACCGGGCAATTAGCCGCAAATTCACCAGCCGCTGCGAAAGGTAGCTGGGCACCGAGTACGTCACGCCGTTCACATCCTGCAGGTAGCTATAGCCGCCCACGTTATTGGCCCCCAGTACGTTCAGGATTTCCAGCCCCAGCCAGAGGCTGTCAAAGCTGTAGAAATGGGCTTTGGGCGCGCCGTTGTTTTTCAGGCCGATGACCTTGGAAAAGCCTAGGTCGACGCGCTTGTAGCTCCGCACCAGAGCATCGGTGCCGCGCAGGTCGGGCTGGTTGGGCGGGCTGAACGGCAGGCCGGAGCCGAACACCAGGTTCACGTAGCCGCGCACCGAGGGGTTATTGGGCAGGTGGTCCTGGAAGAACACGCCTACGTTCAGGCGCTGGTCCTGCGGACGGCGGATGAAGCCTTTGGCCTCGCGGCCGGTGATTTTGCCGGTGGCGTCCACCACGTTCATCGAGTCGCCAGCCACGTTTTCCTGCGTGGTCAGAATACCGAGGCTGAACCACGACTCCGCCCCTTTCACGAACTCGCCGCTGAGCCGCGCATCGAAACCGGCGGCGTACGCGCGGGCGTTGTTTTTGCCGAAATAGCGGAGCCGCACGTTGTCCACATCGTAGGGCACCACGTCGGTGAGGTACTTATAATAGACTTCGCTGGTGAATTTAAACGGCCGGCCGAAGCCCTGAAACGTTACGTCCTTGCCCACAATGAAGTGGTAGGATTTCTGGGCGCGCAGCTCCACGTTCAGTTGGCCGATTTGCACCAAGGGCTGGTTGGGGCTGCTGCGCTCGCCGGCCTGAGTGCGCAGCTCGCGGTAGAACGGCGGCTGGTAATACACGCCCACGGCCGCCTTCATCGAGCGGTTGGGGTGGCGGCGGCTGATTTGCGAGTACTGCACCCGCGGGCTGATGACGAGCTGGCCATTAGTGGTCCAGTAGTGGGCGCGGGCCCCATAAGTGAGCGTGCGCAGCGAGTCAAGGTTCCAAGTATCCTGCACGAAGCCCTGGCTGCGGGTGCTGAGCAAGCTCAAATCCGACAACAGGCGGGTGCGGCGGGCATCGGGCACGAAATCGGCCGAGTCGGCGTAGCTATACTCGTCGAGGCGGTCGGCAATTTTCTCGCGGCCGATTTTCGCGCCCCAGCGCACAGTGTGGTTAGCAGCGGGGGCCCAGCGCCCCCGAGTTTCGACCGTAAAAATGCGCGCCGTGAGGTTGTTGCGCGAGTGCTTGAACTCGGAACCGAGGCTGCGCTCACGCACGGCCTGGTTGAAGTCGGGCGAGCTGGGGTCGCGGTTGATTTCGGCGAAGCGGTAGGCCGCTTCCACGTCGCGGTATTCGAACTCGCGCGAAATCAGGGCCGAGCCCAACAGCTCCATTTGCAGGCGCGACGAAAAATCGTGCTTCAGGTTGAGCCCGCCCTGGTAGGTATCGAACTGCATGCGCTCGCGCCCGCCGTAGCCGATGAACACCCGCGTAAGCTGGTTCACGCCGGTCGAGAACGTCGACTCGCCGGTTTCAGGCGAGAAGCGGTAGTCGTTGTGCGCCACCACGCCCATCAGGCCCAGCGTGGTGCGCTGCATGTCTTCCTTGTGGCCCAGCCCGAAATTCACAAACGCCTGCGCATCGTAGAAAGTCGGGTTGTAGCCGCCCTGTGCCTGCTTGAGCGAGCTGAGCACGTACTGGGCGTTTTTGTAGCGCACGCCGGCCAGGTAGCTCACCCGGCCGTTGGCCGAGCGGGCTTCGGCATGGGCCGCGCCGCCCACCAAGCTGGCCGTGAGCGAGGCTGCAAACTTCTCGGGCGTTTTGTAGTCCACGCTCAGCACAGAGGCCAATTTGTCGCCATACTTAGGCTGCCAGCCCCCGCTGCTGAACTCGACTTGCTTCACCAAATCAGCATTTATGAAGCTTAACCCCTCCTGCTGCGCCGAGGTAACGAGAAACGGCCGGTAAATCTCGAAGCCGTTCACGTACACCAGGTTCTCGTCGTAGTTGCCGCCACGCACGTTGTAGGTGCTGCTCAGCTCGTTATTCGACATCACGCCCGGCAGCGTTTTCAGAATGGCGTTGAAATCGCCGAACGGCGACGGAATTTCTTTTGCCTGGCGCGGGTCGATGTGTGTCAGGCTCACTTCCTCACGGGTGTCGCCCTGGTTGCCGCGGGCCGTCACATTGACGGGCCCTAACGACTTTGTATCAAGGCGCATAGTGAGACGCAGCGGTCGGGTAGCATCAGCCGGCAGACGCAGGGGCTGGCGAATGGGCAAATAACCCAGCCGGCGCACCACCAGCACCAGCGGCGAGCCCGCCGCCGGGGCCGCCACGCGCAGGCGGAAACTGCCATCGGCCGCTGTATTGGTGCCTGCGGTTTGCCCCTCAATTCCCACCGCGGCCAGCTCCAGCGGCTGCCCGTTGACATCGCGCAGCGTACCGGTGAGGGTGTATTCGCGCGGAGTGACGGTAGCAGCCCCAGGCTCCGTCTGGGCCTGAGCTGCCAGCGGAACCAGCAGTAACGGACCCAGCAGCGCCGAACCAACCAGCAGCCAGCGGCCCGGCGAGGGAAAAAACGAAAGCGGCAGAACGAGCCGAAGCGGCGTAGCGGGTAGTTTCACGAAGCGAAGAACGAAGAGCCGACGCACCTATTGCCGACGGCCTGCGGCCTCGGCACCCATTTCCAGTCCGGCTAGGTGCTCGCGCAGGCGGGCCAGCGTGGCCACCGGCCCCTCGGGCGCGCTGAACACGAAATTGCCGGCCACCAGTACGTCGGCCCCGGCTTCCACCAGCGGGCCAGCGTTGTCCATGTTCACGCCGCCATCCACTTCAATCAGGGCTTCGGAGCCGGTGTCGAGCAACAATTCTTTCAGCATGGCCACTTTTTTCAGGGTATTTGGGATGAACGCCTGCCCGCCGAAGCCGGGATTCACCGACATCACCAGCACCACGTCGAGGTCAGCGGCGATGTCTTCGAGCAGGGCAACGGGCGTGTGCGGGTTCAGGGCCACGCCGGCGCGGCAACCCAGCTGCTTAATCTGCTGCACCACGCGGTGCAGGTGCGGGCAGGCCTCGTAGTGCACGGTAATGCCGCTGGCCCCGGCGTCGCGAAACTGGGCCAGATAATTCTGCGGCTCCTCAATCATCAGGTGCACGTCGATGGGCTGCCTGGCGTAACGGGCCACGGCTTGCAGCACGGGCAGGCCAAACGAGATGTTGGGCACGAAGCGGCCATCCATTACATCGAAGTGCAGCCAGTCGGCGGCGCTATTGGCGAGCAGTTCGGTTTCGGCTTGCAGGTTGGCCAGGTCGGCGGCCAGAAACGACGGGGCCAGCAGCGGGGCACGGCGGGTTGTATTCATGGGCACGAAGATACAGCGGCCCGCCGCACTCCCCGAATGCGGCCGGGCCGCGCGGGCACCTCTATTTTTGCAGTTACTCAGCCCCCGGGCAAAACCAATGTAAAGCCGCGCCAGCCGCCGGCTCATTACTCATTATTTATTGCTCATTCCCCTCCCGTGCCACACCTCGTTCCCCTACTCATCCGCGGCATCAACAACCTCTCCGATGCCCGCTACTGCGCCGGCATGGGCGCCGATAAACTCACCTTCGTGCTCGACCCTACTCTGCCCGACCACCTCGACACGAAAACGGTGAAGGAGTTGGCCGGCTGGATAGCCGGGGTTGAACTGATAGGTGAATTCGACCAGCTTAGCGCCCCCGAAATAAACTCCTTAGCCGCCGATTGCGCCCTCGATGCAGTGCTGCTCCGCTCCCCCCGCGCCGCCAAAGAGCTCGCCGAAATTGCTCCGCCCGTGTATCTGGAGCTGCACCCGACTCAGCTCGCTGCCGGACTCGATATGCTGCCCGCCGCACCAGTCGGCTTCGTGCTGGAGCTACCGGCCGATGCTTCCATTGCTCCCGCCACGCTGGCCGCTCTAGCCGCCCGGCAGCCGCTATGGCTGGGCCCCGGCCTACACCCCGAACAGGCGCACGCGCTGGCCTCGCAGCTACCGCTGGCCGGCCTGTCTTTCCCATCGGGCGACGAAGTAAAGCCCGGACTGCGCGATTTCGACCAGCTCGAAGCTGTGTTCGAAGCGCTGGAAGTAGAGTAAAACATTGTCATGCCGAACGCAATGAGGCATCTGAGAAAGCTGTTCAACGGCGTTTCCCAGATGCCTCACTGCGTTCGGCATGACAAGACTAGACGATGGTTAGCTCAGCCGGAAGCGCACGTATTTGATGGACACGCCAATCGAGCGGTACTTGCCCTCAAAATTGGTCTGAATGGCCTGCGCCTCGGTAAACTCCGCGTCGGTTTCGGCATACAAATCGCGCGTAAACCGCTCGACCACCGCGCCGGGCCGGGCGGCCAGCACTTCGAGCGTATATTCGAAAAGCCCTTCGTTATCAGTTTTTAAGTGCAGCAGGCCACCGGGCGTTAACAATTGTTGGTAGAGCTCCAGGAAGCGCGGCGACGTGAGACGACGCTTGATGTCACGGTCGCGCGGCCGCGGGTCGGGAAACGTAATCCAGATTTCGGCCAACTCGTGCGCGCCAAACTGCGCGGCCAGCGCCTCGGCCCGCATCCGCACGAAGCCCACGTTGGTAAGCCCCATTTCGGTGGCGCGGGTGCTGCCCCGCCAGATGCGCTCGCCCTTGATGTCGAGCCCCAGGAAATTGCGGCCCGGGTGGCGCTGGGCCAGGCCCACGGTGTATTCGCCCTTACCGCAGCCCACTTCCAGCGTCAGCGGGTGCGGCTCGCGGAAGAAATCGGTACGCCAGCGGCCGCCCAGCTGTTCGTATTCGGGTTTGCCGGGTTCAATGATGTCGAGACGGGTGGCGTTGTCATGGAAACGCTGAAGCTTAACGCGGGCCAAAAGCTGGAGGTAATGAGGAGTTGAAAAACACCCGCGGCCACCTGCTTGCACAGCTGGCGGCCCGAGCCAGCCCCAAAATTACGCCACCCGCCGCTTAAGCCTCGGGATAAAGCTCCGCCACCTCAGCCAACACGAACGTGCTGCCCCCGATAAACACCGCATCCTCGGGCCCGGCGGCCGCCCGCGCCGCCGCCACGGCCACCGCTACCGACTCGTAGGCTTCGCCCTGCAGCCCGGTCTGCCAGCCCAGTTCGGCTAATTCAGCCGCCGGCAGGGCCCGCGGAATATTCGCCGCACAAAAGTAAAATTGACCTTCGGCGGGCAGCATGGCCAGCATGGCGGGCACGTCCTTATCGTTCACCGTACCAATTACCAAATGTAACTTCCGGTGCGGCACGCGCTGCAACTGGCTCATTACCATGCGCAAGCCCGCCGCGTTGTGGCCCGTATCGCACACCACGAACGGACGCCGGCCGATGATGCTCCAGCGCCCGCGCAGCCCGGTTAGTTTTGTTACCTGCCGCAGGCCCGCCCGCACGGCCGCTTCCGTGATGCGGAAACCCTGGGCGCGCAGTTCATCGAGCGTGGCCAGCACGCCGGGCAGGTTCAATTCCTGGTAGTCGCCGGGCAGGCCCAGCTCGGCGTTGGGCAG
>NZ_BAAGZM010000191.1:0-6987 GCF_054778495.1 Hymenobacter agri | reverse complement strand
GGCTACCAGGGCAACCGCCCCGGCGGCGGTCCTGGTGGCAACCGTCCCGGCCAGGGGGGCAACCAGCGTACCGGCCAGCCCGGTCCGAAGCCGAATGCGCCTGCACTCACGCCCGAACAGGCTGAAAAGCAGATTCAGGAGCAGATTAAAGCCACGCTGGCTAAGCTTGGCGGCAACAAGGGCGGTGGCCAGGCCAACCGCGCCAAGTACCGTCGCGACAAGCGCAGCATGCTGGCGGAGGACCGCGAGGCCCTGCGCGCACAGAACGAGCTCGACGCCAAGACCCTCAAGCTCACGGAATTCATCTCGGCCAATGACCTGGCTTCGCTGATGGACGTGAACGTGAACGAGGTGATTAAGGTGTGCCTGGGCATGGGCATGTTCGTGTCCATCAACCAGCGCCTCGACGCCGAAGCCATTACCGTGATTGCCGACGAATTCGGCTTTGACGTGGAATTCCTGTCGGCTGAGGAAGAGGAGATTGACGTGGATGCCGGCGATGCTGAGGAAGACCTCAAGCCCCGAGCCCCCATCGTCACCATCATGGGCCACGTCGACCACGGCAAAACCTCGCTGCTTGACTACATCCGCGATGCGAGTGTGGCCAAGGGTGAAGCCGGCGGCATCACGCAGCACATCGGCGCCTATGAGGTGAAAACCAAGTCGGGCCAGCCCATTACCTTCCTCGATACGCCTGGTCACGAAGCCTTTACGGCCATGCGCGCCCGCGGTGCGAAGGTGACGGACATTGCCATCATCGTGGTGGCGGCCGACGACTCGGTGATGCCGCAGACGAAGGAAGCCATCAACCACGCGCAGGCCGCCGGGGTGCCGATTATCATCGCCCTTAACAAGATTGATAAACCGGCCGCTAACCCCGAGAAAATCCGCGAGGAGCTTTCCCAGATTAACATTCTGGTGGAAGAATGGGGCGGTAAGTACCAGAGCCAGGAGGTTTCGGCCAAATCGGGCATTGGTATTGAGGAGCTGCTGGAAAAGGTGCTGCTCGAAGCCGAACTGCTGGAGTTGAAGGCGAACCCTGACCGCAATGCCATTGGCACCGTGATTGAAGCCTCGCTGGACAAAGGCCGTGGCTACGTGACCACCGTGCTGGTGCAAACCGGCACGCTGAGCGTGGGCGACGTGATTCTGGCCGGCCCGCACTTCGGCCGCGTGAAGGCTATGACCGACCACCGCGGCAAGAAGATGAAGTCGGCTCCGCCGGCTACGCCGGTGCAGGTGCTCGGCCTCACCGGCGCCCCGCAGGCCGGCGACCGCCTGCAGGTGATGGAAACGGAGCGCGAAGCCCGCGAAATTGCCACGCAGCGCCTGCAGCTGGCCCGCGAGCAAACCATCCGGACCAAGAAACACATTACGCTGGACGAAATCGGTCGCCGCCTGGCCATCGGTTCGTTCAAGGAGCTCAACATCCTGGTGAAGGGCGACGTGGACGGCTCGGTGGAAGCCCTTTCCGACTCGCTGCTCAAGCTGAGCACGCCGGAAGTAAAGGTGAACATCCTCTCGAAAGGCGTGGGCGCCATCTCGGAAAGCGACGTGCTGCTGGCTTCGGCTTCCGACGCCATCATCATTGGCTTCCAGGTGCGTCCCTCGCAGAGCGCGCGTAAGCTGGCTGAGAACGAGCAGATTGACATCCGCCTGTACTCCATCATTTACAACGCCATCAACGAGGTGAAGGATGCCATGGAAGGCATGCTGGCCCCGACGGTGCAGGAAGTGGTAGTGGCCAACGCCGAAGTTCGTCAGGTGTTCAACATCACCAAAGTGGGCACCATTGCCGGCTGTATGATGACGGAAGGCACCATGACCCGCAAAACCAAGGTGCGCGTGGTGCGCGATGGCATCGTGCTGCATACCGGCGATATTCAGGACCTCAAACGTTTCAAAGACGACGTGAGCGAGGTGCGCCAGGGCTACGAATGCGGTATCTCCATCAAAGGCTTCAATGAACTGGTGGAAGGTGACAACATCGAAGGTTTCGAAGAAAAGGAAATCAAGCGCACGCTGTAAGGCTCGCGCAACCTGTAAAGGTGAAAGCCCCGGCTGCAATTGCAGTCGGGGCTTTGTTTTTATGGCCGTAGGCAGCTGGAATTCTGCATTGGTCCTGTCCGCCCAGAAGTGATACCCATGCATTTAACCGCAGGCCCAGCATAGAAAAAGCCCCAGCTGCCTGCGCAGTTGGGGCTTTTCTTAACAGATTATTTATCCCTAGAAGAACAGGAACTTGTGCTTGCGGGGGTGCTTGTGCACCAAGGGCTTGCCGGCCGGGTCGGAACCGCCTACGAAGTGAGCCTGGCCGCGCTTGCCTTCGCCGTAGCCGGGCTTGCCGGCCTGCGCCTTGAACTTGCGCACGAAGAAGCCACTGCCTGATTTATTGGAATCGAACTGGCGCTCGGGGCCTTTGGTGCCGAAGCTGGTATTGCCGGTGCGGGCTTCGAGCAGGGCCAGCTGCTGGTCCTTCTTGATTTCGTCGGGCGTCATGGCGGCGCGGCGCTGGTTGCGGGCCAGCTCTTGGGCGTTGGTGGCGCTGGTACGGCCGGCTTCGGGATTTTTATTGCGGCCGGGCTCGGGGAAAGCGGGGCCGGTTTGAGCCTGCGCCACGGCAGCGGTACCAAAACTCAGAACGCCCAGCAGGGCAACGGCAAACAGCTTGTTCATGCGAGAGGGGTGGTGTTGGGGTGGATGGCGTTGGCGGCCTAACGATTGAAGCAGGGGTGGGGTTCCATTCGGAAAGTGAAAGATATTCTCCCGAACGAGGGCAAAGCGAAGTTCGTAACTTATTTTGATTCGGCCGCTTGCCTGCTGCAAATAAAATGAAAACTTTAACCTGAAATGCAAAACCGCTGTCTGTGGCACGACAGACAGCGGTTTTTTCTGGTTGAACGAGAAACGGCCTTATACGCGACCAGCGCGCAAAGCATCGCGGATTTCCATCAGCAGTTGCTGGTCGGTGGTGGGGGGCGGAGGGGTGGCGGGAGCCGCTACAACTTCGACGGGCTTCTTTTTGATGCTGTTGGCTCCCTTTACGATAAAGAAGATAATGAGCGCCAGGATAAGGAAGCCCACCACGGCATTCATGAACAGGCCGATTTTGATGGGGCCTAGGTGGATGGCCGAAAAATCGGGCTGCCCGCCAATCAGGCCCACGATGGGCATGATGACGTCGTCGGTAAGCGAGGTCACGATTTTACCGAAGGCCCCGCCGATGATAACGCCGACGGCCAGGTCGAGCACGTTGCCTTTTGAGATGAACTCCTTGAATTCGGAAACAAAACCCATTGCAGTGAGGATTAAGGTGATTAGAAAAGCTGTCAGGGCTAAATCTATGTATTTTCATACAAATACTGTCATAGCCCGACAACAATATAAAAGTAGCCGGATGAATTGATGGCTGGGCAATGGTTTCGTCCAACACCGACGCTGGCGGGTTGAACCGGGGCGTTGGCCCGGCCGGTTTCGGCCCGGCGCGGGCCGTATCTTTGGCAGGGCCAACCGCAACCCTGGCCTTTCGTGCTTATGTCCGCTACTTTCGAAAACCTGCTCTACGACCTCGATGCCGCCAGTGGCATCCTCACCATCACCCTCAACCGCCCCAGCAAGCTGAACGCGCTGAACGCGGCCACCGTCGCCGAAATCGACGCGGCCGTGGAGCAGGCGCTCGACGACGCGCAGGTGCGCGGCATCATCTTCACGGGCAGCGGCGAGAAGGCGTTCGTGGCCGGAGCCGATATTGCCGAGCTGGCCGTCCTCACGCCCGCGCAGGCCGCCCGCACCGCCGAGCGCGGCCAAGAAGCCTTCGCCCGCATCGAGGAAAGTACCAAGCCCGTGATTGCGGCCGTGAACGGCTTCGCGCTGGGCGGTGGCTGCGAACTGGCCATGGCCTGCCACATGCGCGTGGCTTCGGAAAATGCCCGCTTCGGCCAGCCCGAAGTGAACCTGGGCCTGTTGCCCGCCTACGGTGGCACGCAGCGACTGTCGCGGCTCATTGGCAAGGGCAAGGCCATTGAACTGATGCTCACAGCCGACCAGGTAAAAGCCGACGAGGCCCTGCGCCTGGGCTTGGTGAACCACGTAGTGCCGCAGGCCGAACTGCTGGATTTCTGCCGGCAGTTGCTGGGCCGTATTCTGGGCAAGGCTCCCGTGGCCGTGGGCTTGGTGCTGGAGTGCGTGAACGCGTACTACGACAAGGAAACTGATGGTTACGCCGCCGAAGTGCACGCCTTCGAGCAGGCGTTCGAAACGGACGATTTAAGGGAAGGCACGACAGCGTTCGTGGAGAAGCGGGCAGCGGTGTTCACCGGCAAGTAACCTCCGTCAATGAGGAATGAGGAATGAGGAATGAGGGATTGCCCAAACGGCGGTTCAGCATTCTTCATTCCTCATTCCTCATTCTTCATTGTCCAAGAATGAGTGTAGCTAAGAAACTGGCCTCGCAAACGGCCGTGTATGGCGTGAGCAGCATTGTGGGCCGGGTGCTCACCTACCTGCTGGTGCCGATATATACCGGGGCGTTTGCGGCGGCCGAATACGGCGTGGTAACGGGGCTGTACGCCTACGTGTCGTTTCTGAACGTGGTGTTCACCTACGGCATGGAAACCACGTTTTTCCGCTTCGCCAACCGGCCCGGCACCGACCGCCGGGAGCTGTACGACCGGGTGCTGAGCCTGTTGCTGGTGAGTACGGCCGCGCTCACGGTGCTGCTGATGCTGCTGGCGCGCCCGCTGCTGGGGCTGCTGGAGATTCCGGCCGGCAACGAGCGGTACGCCGTGTGGGTGGCGCTGATTCTGGGGCTGGATGCGCTCACGGCCATTCCATTTGCCCGGCTGCGGCTCGAGAATAAGGCACGCAAGTTTGCCGGCATCAAGCTGGCCGGCATCGTGGCCAATGTGGTGCTGAACCTGTTTTTCATCGTGTTTTGCCCGGCCGTGATGAGCGGAAAGTGGCTGCCGGGGCTGCAGCCGTTGGTGGCGCGGGTGTTCGACCCCACGGTGGGCGTGGGCTACGTATTTCTGAGCAACCTGTTTGCCAGCGGCCTCACGCTGCTATTGCTGGGCCGCGAACTGCTGGACTTCCGCTTCCGCCTGAATTTCTCGTTTTTGCAGCCGCTGCTGGCCTACGCCTACCCGCTGATGCTGATGGGACTGGCCGGCATGGTGAACGAGACGCTCGACCGCATTCTGTTGCCCAAGTGGCTGCCCGAGAACTTCTATCCCGGCCAAAGCAGCCTCACGGCGGTAGGCATCTACGGCGCGTGCTACAAGCTGAGCATCTTCATGTCGCTCGTGATTCAGGCCTTCCGCTACGCAGCCGAACCGTTCTTTTTCGCCCAGAGCACCGAGAAGAACTCGCCCGCCACGTTTGCCATGATTCTGAAGTGGTTTACACTCTGCTGCGCGGTCATCTTCGTGGGCATCAGCCTGAACGTGGAGGACTTTGGCGACTTGTTTCTGCGGCGACCAGAGTACCATCAGGGGTTGGTAGTGGTGCCCATTCTGCTGCTGGCCAACCTGTTTCTGGGCGTGTACTACAACCTGTCGGTGTGGTTCAAGCTCACGGATAAAACCTATTACGGTACTTACATCGGGGCCGGGGGCGCGGTGCTCACCATTGCTCTCAACTTCCTGCTGATTCCGCTGCTGGGCTACCTAGGCTCGGCCATTGCCACGCTGGCCTGCTACTTTATGATGGCCGTGCTGTGCTGGCGATTGGGCGAGCGGCACTTTCCGGTGCCGTATCCGGCGCTGCGGCTAGGCCTGTGGCTGCTGTTTGCCTCGGGGCTGGTGGCGCTGGGCTGGTGGCTGCAACCCGCAAACTGGTGGTTGCGCCACGGGTGGCACGTGGGCCTCACGTTGGCGTTCTTAGCCGCGCTGTGGCTGGTGGAGCAACCGCGCCGGGCAATGGCGCGCGCGTAGCGGCCAGGCATCACCAAGCGGCTTCAACCAAAAAAGCCCGGCCATTGCGGCCGGGCTTTTTTGGTGGCTGTCATCATGGCGAAAGCTATGCGGGTACTTCCTCGGTGATGGTGCTGGCGAAGGCCAGCAAATCGGCTTCGCGGAAAGCGCCAGCCATTACCTGCAAGCCAATGGGCAGGCCGGCGGCATCTTCGCCCACGGGAACTGAAATGGCGGGCACGCCGGCCAGCGAGGCCTGCACCGTGAAGATATCGGCCAAGTACATGCTCACCGGGTCCTGCTTCTCGCCGATGTTGAAGGCCGTGGTGGGCGTGGTGGGCAGCACCAGGAAATCGTACTGGCGCAGCAGCTCGTCGGTTTTCTCTTTGATGAGGCGACGAACGCGCTGGGCTTTGGTGTAGTACGCATCGTAGTAGCTGGCGCTGAGCACGAAGGTGCCCAGCATGATGCGGCGCTGCACTTCGGGGCCGAAACCTTGGGCGCGGCTCTTTTTGTACATCGATTCCAGGTCCGTAGCATCCGGGGCGCGGTAGCCGTACTTCACGCCATCGAAGCGGCCCAGGTTGGAGCTGGCTTCGGCGGTGGTGAGGATGTAGTAGGTCGGAATCATGTAGTCGAGGTAGGGAAACTCCACGGCTTCCACCACGTGGCCCTGGCCGCGCAGCACGTCGAGCTGAGCTTCCATGGCGGCCTTGATTTCGGGGTTCAGGCCCTCGCGGTTCACGGCATCGGCGATGTATCCGATGCGGTAATGCGGTGCGGGCGTGAGCAGCTGGCTGTAGGCGGGCACTTCGCGCTGGCTGGCGGTGCTGTCCATGCCATCGGGGCCGGCCATTACTTCGAGCAGCAGCGCGGCATCGGCCACCGAGCGGGTAATGGGCCCAATCTGGTCGAACGACGACGCGAAGGCCACCAAGCCGTAGCGCGAAATGCGCGAGTACGTGGGCTTGAAGCCTACCACGCCGCAAAACGCGGCCGGCTGGCGCACCGAGCCGCCCGTGTCGGAGCCAATCGAGGCCAAGCACATATCGGCCTGCACGGCCACCGCCGAGCCGCC
>NZ_BAAGZM010000190.1:0-7013 GCF_054778495.1 Hymenobacter agri | reverse complement strand
TTATCACAGGAAAATCCCTCTTGGATGCTTTCGCCAGCAACCAGGAGGGATTTTTGCTTTACGACCCTTTTTAATAATTGAGGTTGAGATGGGGCACTCGTTACAGTTGAGCTTCGGAATAATTGAGCAATTGAGCGCCCAATGTCGACATTCGTATTATAATCGGTTATGTTATGGCTGGTTTTGAATTGATTTTCAGTTAAGTCGGGGAGGTATCCACTGTTAAGTAATTCAATTTTAAAATGACTACAAAACGATTCGGATAAGTATTTTCGAAGTAGTTGCTACTTTAGTTTATGCACTTCAGTGCCTCTAAGCAATTAGGTATTTGAGCTTGTGGCCTTGAGTAATATCAGCCACCTGTTTGGAAGCAGATGACGAGCCGGGGCGATGGTCAGCACGCCATGAGGTTGCGCCCTACTCACTAAGGTTTTAACCGTGGGGGCGTATTTCCTAGTCTAATTTTTTGCACGAATAGCATTATAGGTGTTGACCAAACATAGTTGTCTCTTTCTTGATAGGATATTACGCATTAAAACCCGGCTGGAGTTGGTGGGGGAGGCCGGCCGAATAAGTTGTTGTATGTGGTGTGTTTAATGGAGTCTGCATCAGTGACGCTTATTACAAACGAGGGCGGCGGCTTGGCCTGCAGATATACAGCACGTGACGCATGTGCCAATGACACATCATACTGCTGTGGACCTTTACACAGTAGAGTGGTGCCGTGACGCTAGCTTTTGTAAGTAAATGTTCCACGTACGACCACTTACCACGCCAGTTCTGGTAGGAACTATTGCTTTGCTGTGGGGCCGAACTGATGCAGTATGTGCTGGGTGTTACACGCAACTCCTGCGAGAATTGGCGCACAATATAAGGGTGCGATTAGGAAACGTGCTCGCGGAGGCTCACCAGTTCAGTTTGCCGACGATGACCGCGCTTTTCAAGTATCAAGCTGCCTTTCATTCCCTTTAAGGAGCGCGCGCCCGTGCGCGTTGTAGTTGTACAGGAGTTAGTTGGCTGGCCCGTCATCTATCCGAGCCTCAATCACCTGTTGCACTGCCTCAGGCACGGCCGAGAGGATATCCAGGCCGGTAGCTGCTTCAATGGCATCGACGCTGGTGCGGTAGCTGCCCCAATTCGTGCGAAGAGAGTTATTATTGGGCGTATCGATGGCAATGACGCGCGTGTTGGTATTTACGCGGCTAGCGTCATCAGTGCCGACCGGCATAATCACCACAACTTTCCAGCAGCGGGCAGGCACCGTTATGCGCCCTTGGTCGACAGTTTGGGCAAAACCATTGCTGCCCGTGCCGCCGCTGCCGTAGCTGCCACAGATGACGTAAACCTCGTTGCCGCTGCTGAGAAAGGTGCGTGTGTAGTCCTCCAGGTTGCCCCAGGTTTGCTGGTTGTTGCGCGGGGCTTGGGGCATCATGTTCGTCATGAGAAACGTGGCCGAATTATCCGCGACTGTATTAGTGCGGTCGGCACTGGGGCAGTTGTGGCCGCGGTCAAAGCCTGAGCCGGTGTAGCTGCCAGCCTGAACTTGGTACCAGCCTGCGGGTAGTTGGGCGTCGGGCCGGAAGTCATCCTGCCGGGGGGCGCTGCCGCGCCAGTCGGTGCTTAGGTGCCAGCTCACCCAGTTCGGGATGCCCCGGTCGCGGTGGTAGCTTAAGGCATACTGTGGCTTCAACAGAAGATAATTGCTCGGCTGCGCAATATCGGTGGTGGCCCCGCTGGGATTGCCGAGAGTCAGGTGCTCGGGTAGGGGAGCAGCCGGGGTGACCGGAACCGTAGGAGTTGCGGGCGTGACCGCCTCCTTCTGGCAGGCGGCCAGTAGCAGGGTAAAGGCCAGCGTGGGCAGGCGGAGGGTACGCAGGGTGGTGCTCATAATGAATGATGGGGTGCAGTTGCATCTACGCATTACCGCCGCGAAGAATTCAATCTCGGCCGACTCAGATGGGAACGGCTGGAAAAACTGCCACAGCAACTGCCACAGACATTAACGAAAAAAGCCCTCACATTGCTGTGAGGGCCTTTGTTGTAGTCCGTAGGGGAATCGAACCCCTGTTGGTAGAATGAAAATCTACTGTCCTAACCCCTAGACGAACGGACCGTTGTTCGTTTTGATGATGCAAAGGTACGGCGCGCGGCTTTCTATGCAAGAGGTGGGCCAAAAAAAAGTCGCTCAACTTATCAAAATGCCTGTTTTTCAGGGTGAAAAATTTTAGTGGCAATAATGCGCTGTTTGTTCGATTAACACAAAAACATTGAAACGAAGCTGGCAGTAGGGCCGGTGCCGTCTCAAAAAGCCCGGTATTCATCCTATTTATACTGTATGCTGACGAACCCGCGGCCGCCTGTTATCTTCGCCCCGCGTTTCAAGGGCTGCCAGTGTGGGAGCCTGCCACCTATCTTTCTCTGTTTTACTAATGGCAAAAATTAAAGTCGCCATCAACGGCTTCGGCCGCATTGGCCGCCTCACCTTCAAGTCGCTGCTAGGCCGCGACAACGTGGAAATCGTTGCTATCAACGACCTGACCGACAACAAAACGTTGGCCCACCTGCTGAAGTATGACTCCGTGCACGGCCGTTTCGATGGTACCGTGAGCTACGACGAGGAAAGCCTCACCGTGAATGGCGTGAAGATTGCCGCCCTCGCCGAGCGCGACCCCAAACTGCTGCCCTGGGGCAAGATGGGCGTTGACGTAGTGCTCGAATCGACCGGCCGCTTCGTGGACGAAGCCGGCGCTGGCCAGCACCTCACTGCTGGTGCCAAGAAGGTGGTGATTTCGGCTCCTGCTACCGGCAACATCCCCACGGTGGTGCTGGGTGTGAATGAGGACATCCTCACCGGCTCGGAAACCATCCTGAGCAACGCCAGCTGCACCACCAACTGCTTAGCCCCGATGGCCAAGGTGCTTGACGACGCTTTCGGCATTGAGAAAGGCTACATCACCACGGTGCACGCCTATACCTCGGACCAAAACCTGCAGGACGCGCCCCACAAGGACCTGCGCCGCGCCCGCGCCGCCGCCTATAGCATCATCCCCACCAGCACTGGCGCTGCCAAAGCCGTGGGCTTGGTGCTGCCCAAGCTGAAAGGCAAGCTTGACGGCTTGGCCATGCGCGTGCCCGTGCCGGACGGCTCGATGACCGACCTGACCGTGATTCTGAAAAAAGAAACCACAAAAGAGGAAATCAACGCTGCCATTAAAGCAGCTGCTGACGGTCCGCTGAAAGGTATTCTGGAGTTTGCCACCGACCCGCTCGTGAGCATCGACATCGTGGGCAACCCCCACAGCTGCATCTTCGACTCGGAGCTGACCGCCGTGAACGGCACGCTGGCCAAGGTAATTGGCTGGTACGATAACGAAACCGGCTACTCGACCCGCACCGCTGACCTCATTCAGAAGCTCGGCGAGCAGATGAACGGCTAGTTTTCCAGTGTGAGAATTTGCGGAATGTGAAAATGTGCACATCGGCAGATTTTCGGCAACCCAATAAAAAAGCCTGCCCCATGGCAGGCTTTTTTGCTTCGTATGCGTAGCGTAGTTGCCCGCCATTCATTCCGCATATCTTCACATTCAGCACATTTTCACATTAATAAAAACAGTGCCCAAGACCTGCTTCATTCTGAACCCGAAGGCCGGCCCGAGCCAGCGCCACGACATGCCGGCGCTGATTGCGCGCTACTTCGGCGCGCGGGAGGCCGATTACGAAATTCGGCCCACCGAATACGCCGGGCACGCCGTGGAACTGGCGCGCACAGCCGCCGCCGAGGGCTTTGCGGTGGTGGCCGCCGTGGGTGGCGATGGCACCGTGAACGAGGTGGGCCGCGGCCTGCTGGGTACCGAAACGGCCTTGGGCATCATTCCGCAGGGTTCGGGCAATGGCCTGGCCCGCCACCTGAAGGTGCCGCTGGGCCTGGCCGATGCATTGCGCCGGCTGGCAGCGCCTACGTTCAGCCGCATGGATGTGGGCATCATTAACGGCCACGAATTTTTCTGCACGGCCGGGCTGGGGTTTGATGCGCACGTGAGCCAGCATTTTGCCCAGGCCGGCTCGCGGGGCCTGAGCACCTATCTACAGGTAACGTTGCGCGAGTACCGCCGCTACCGCGCGGTACCCGTGCGGGCCAACCTCGACGGTCAGGAAATCACGACCGACTGCTACGTGCTGGCCTTCGCCAATGCCTCGCAGTACGGCAACAACGCCTACATCGCGCCCCGCGCCGACCTGCGCGACGGCCTGCTCGACGTGTGCCTGATTGATGCGCTGCCGGCTATGCGTGCCTTTCGCGTAAGCTTAGCGATGGCCTTGGGCAACCTTCCGCAGAGCAAAGCGGCCGAGTATTTTCGGGTGCCGCGTGGGCGGGTAGTAGCCGCCGCGCCCGTCGGTTTCCACGTGGATGGCGACTACCTGGGCCACGCCACCGAGTTTGAGGTGAGCCTGCTGCCGCTGGCGTTAGCTGTGGCGGTATAAATTCTGAGTGTCGGTTACTGGTTATTCGTTGTCAGTAACTTGATGAATCTGTAGCCCTAACAACCGACAACGAGCAACTAATATCATGAAACAGAACCGCACCGGCGTGGTGTACTCCACCAATCCCGATTTTGCCTACCAGAGCAACGAGCCCGGCGAGGCCACTACGCTGCCGCCCCAGCAACAGCAGTTGCGCGTGCAACTCGATAAGAAGCAGCGCGGCGGCAAGCAGGTAACGCTCGTGACCGGCTTTGTGGGTACCGATGCCGACTTACAGGCCCTGGGCAAGCTCCTCAAAACCAAGTGTGGCGTGGGTGGTAGCGCTAAAGACGGCGAAGTGGTGGTGCAGGGCGACTTCCGCGATAAAGTGCTGGAAGTCCTGCTCAAGGAAGGCTACAAAGCCAAGAAGGCCGGCGGCTAACCCGATTCCGCGTACTCCCATTATTGCCGGCCCAATTCACCATGCTCGTGTCATTGCTCATTTCAACCCTCATTGCCCTGCCCGAAACGGCCCGCGACGTCACCTCGGTGCACGGCCGGGCCGAAAGCGCCGTGATTGAGGGCGTGCTCTGGCTGAAGCTGGGGGTGGAAACGGTGGGCGCGGCCATCATTGCGCTGGGCATTCTCAGCGCCGGCTGGCTGCTGCTTAAGGCGCTGCTGCGGCAGCAAACGGCCGACTTTACGGCCATTCGGCTGGCGCTGGCGCGGTACCTGGCGCTGGCGCTGGAATTTCAGCTCGGGGCTGATATTCTGAGCACAGCTATTGCGCCGAGCTGGGAGCAGATTGGCAAGCTCGGGGCTATTGCCGTGATTCGGACGGCGCTCAATTACTTCCTGTCGCGGGAGATGAAGGAGGAGCGGAGCGAAACGCACAGTGCCGAGAAACCGGTGGTGGAGCGGGCGGAGTGAGGCGGAGTACCCCGAAATTTTATTTCGGCCCGTTGAACGGGTGTTCTGGCGGGCCGAAATAAAATTTCGGGGTACTCCGCCTGCTATCTTCTTATCATCCCCAGCCGGGCCCTCGCCCGCGCTACGTCCTCCGGCGTGTCGATGCCGAACGCATCGAACTCGGTTTCGGCGCAGCGAATCTGGTAGCCGGCTTCGAGCCACCGCAGCTGCTCCAGGCTCTCGGCGGCTTCGAGCGGCGACACGGGCAGCCGGGTGAGCTGGCCCAACACGGCGGGCTGGTAGGCATACAGGCCCAGGTGGCGCAGGTAGCGGTGGTGTTGCAGCCACTCGGCCTCGGGGCGGTTGCGCTGGTAGGGCAGGGGGTGGCGGCTGAAATACAGGGCGTGGCCGTGGGCATCGAGCACCACTTTGGGCAGGTGCGGGCTGAATAATTCCTCGGCTGACACCACGGGTTTCACCAGCGTGGCGATTGCGGGCGCGTTGGCTGGGTCGACAAATAAATCGGCCAGGGCGTTGATTTGAGCGGGGTGGATGAAGGGCTCGTCGCCCTGAATGTTGACGATGCAGTGCACGTCGGCCGGGGCGCCGAGCTGCTGGAAGGCTTCCCAGAGGCGGTCGGTGCCGCTGGGGTGCTCGGGGCGGGTGAGCACGGCCTCGCCGCCGAAGTCCTGTACGTGGCGCAGGATGCGCTCATTGTCGGTGGCAACGACCACGCGGGTTAGGTTGGCTTGGCGGGCCTGGAGTACCACGCGCTGAATCATGCTCTGGCCGCCGAGGTCGACGAGCGGCTTGCCGGGCAGGCGGGTGGAGGCGTAGCGGGCAGGAATGAGGCCGAGAACCATGCGGTGAGGGAGATGGGAAGTAAGAGAGGGGGGAAGTGAGCTTTTGTCATCCTGAGCGGAGCGAAGGACCTTACCACAGCTGAACGAAAAGCGCAAGCGTGAGAAGGTCCTTCGCTCCGCTCAGGATGACAGGCGTTGCGAAGTAGTGCTGTCAGAAAAACTGCCTTGCCGCCGCAAAGAAAGCCGCCCGCCCGGCCCTTTCGCCACCGCCAGCCAATTCCCCGCCGGTTTTTGCGTTATTTTGCCATGTCGGGCCGGATGCCCGGCACTCCCGGGCGCGGGGGAACGTGAATTTTGCAAGGCGATTATCTCATGACTGTAATTCTTTCGCTGCTGACGGTGCTGGCCCTGAACAGCCCGGGCCCCGGCAAACCCGCCGCTAAAGCCGCGCCTACCGATTCCATTGGCCAGGAAATGCGCGGTGGCCAGCGCTTCGTGAAGCACCGCGTGGGCCCGGGCGAAACCCTCACTGCCCTTACCCGCCGCTACAAAGTCACGCTGGCGCAGCTCACCGCCGCCAATCCGCAGATTACAAATGGGCTCGGCATCGGGCAGATTGTGTACGTGCCCCGCCCGGCCGGTCGCGCCGGGGCCCCGGCTGCTCCAGTCAAAGTGGCGGCTACGGCCGCGCCGGGCTCGGTGCCGACTCGCTACACGGTGCGCAAAGGCGAAACGCTGTTTGGCATTGCCAACCGCTATCAGCTCTCGGCGGAGGAATTGATTAAGCTGAACAAGCTGCCCGCCGGCGGCACCGTACGCGCCGGCCAGCAGCTGCTGCTC